>JBILYL010000064.1:0-10342 GCA_044377775.1 Bacteroidia bacterium | reverse complement strand
GATAAAACCAGTAATTGCAGAAACCAATAAGCCACTCACATAAATGAGAATTTCTACATACTCATATTTATCGTTCAGGAAAGCAATCGATAAAATAAGATAAAACTGACTGGCAATGATCAACGTCCAAGCTCTCAAGGCATTTCTTCTTTCAGAAAAGGCTTTAAGAATAAGAATCATAGCAACAAAACCAAAAAGCAAATGCAACAGATCGTCCAGCTGCTTCGGAATTTTTTCTTCAAATGAAAAACAAAATAATCCTCCAAAATAAACCAGAATCAATATTGAAAAAATAATTTTAGAATTAATAAAATTTAACTGACGACCAATTTTTTTTAAGGGCATCCATAAAAAACGAAATTGAAGTATGTCCATATTCCATTCTTTAATGCTCAATAAATAAAAGCTATTGCTTAATTTATGGGTAAATGAATTAGTAGTAATATAATTTTGGGGAACATAACTAAAAAACTGATCATGTATTAAATATCCTAAAACTGAAGGTGATACTAATAACTGATAGGTTCTCAAAAAAGCATTGCCGGCAAAATGGACCAAAGCTAATACATGCCAACCCATGGCAACTTCTATAAACATGAGACCGATTTGCGCAATTGAGCCATATGCAATCTGCGTTTTCACCGAAGATTGAACTCGGGCAATTAGTGAGGCTGTTATCGCAGTTAAAGAACCAATAGAAATGATCAACACTTTAATACTTATTAGTGTTTGCCAATAAGGATAAGTGCGTAATAATAAAAAAACGCCCAAATGAACAGAAAGCGAGCCATAGAATATAGCGCTTGAAGTGGTAGGACCTTCCATAGCTCTTGGCAACCAGGAAGAAAAAGGGATCTGCGCAGACTTTATGGTTGCAGCAATAACAAACATTACAATTATAAAGATTGTAAAATAATTATGTTCATTGATATGAGTAGCTACCAATTGCAGGTCGTTCAGTTTATTAAATGTAATATTTTCATGCCACAAATGATGACTCATCCACAAAGAAAGAATAAGACAAACATCACCAAGTCTGTATAAGGAAATGGTTTTCAATCCATTTTTTACAGGAAGGTATCTGTCGCGGTAAAATACAATTAATAAGAATGAAGTGATTCCCAAAAATTCCCAACCCACAAATAAGGTTTCGAAATTTCCAGAAAAAATCACTAATGTATATGCAAAATAAAAAAGTAAAAGTGTATTAAAAAAGCGCTTGAAGCCACTATCACGATGTAAATAAAAACGACTGTAAACCGCAACCAGGAATGTGATACTTGCTCCTACTAAAGCAAAAACAGCAGTAATATTATCGAAATAAAAATTGATAAAGATCTCAATACTGTCTTCTTTATAAAAAGTAAGATGTCGGATATCTAAAACAGGGGATCTGTTGACTATCCAAAATCCAACAAAAACAAGAAGCGCCAAAAAGTGAACTCCGACAATGGTAGTTGCAATACCTGAGATAAATCTCTCTTTTTTATCAGGAATAAATAAACTTGCCACATATCCGACAAATGGCAATAAAATAAAAAACTGAAGTAACTGTTCCATTTATAAATTAGTTATAAAAATAAATAGGTAAATTTTCTTGTGTAGCGTGAGCAATATGATTTGTCTCCATTTCTTTTGCATCCTCCAACAATGCGTTCACATCTTTAAAGAAATGGATGCTATCAGCAAGTGGTTGATAAGGAACGAATGCTCCTTTAACAAAATAAGAGATCTCACTTGTCTCTGGATTAACAGCTGCCAAATGCACCCATTCATTAATGAACCATTCGTACATTTCAGGAGTTGATTGAACTGTTTTCAAAACAACATCCGGGAAATGTTCAACAATTATCATTAAACGGACAGGATCATGTACTTCGATCATCTGCCATGGTAAACCAGGACGAAGATCTCCATCACTGCTATTTGCAACACCAAAAAGTCCCATCACGTTATGTGGTAATTTGGTTCCTGCACCTAATTTATAATTATCAACTCTCGAAAAATAATATTCTAAATTAATCCCTCCGCAAACAGGACCTAAGGGTTTCATAATACCTGTTAAAAAGTTACCTTCCGGATCTGTTTTATAATCATAGGAATTTAAGAATGCTCTTCTGTCGAGAAACAAACCTTTGGTCAAGTCTCTTTTCCCAACAACACAAAGAGTATTTGTACCGTGACCTAATTCCGGTCGAGGTTCAAACAAGGATACAGAACGTTCTTTAATAGCTCGTCTTACTTTCTTAATAGGCATTTTTGTATCAATCGAAGCAAATCGCCTGGAACGTTCTTTAGCATTCAGATCCAGCGCGCTTTCAAAAGCAATTGCATTTACTTTATGCTTCTGTGCATTAACTGTATTCAACACATTCAGATCATAAAATTCAATTTCATCTGCAGCAGTATCGTGCAAGCCTCCTACAAATTGAGTGGAAGATGGTATGTCGATTCCCTGTAACTTTAATGCCAACCTTACCTTTTCATTGTTTGCCATAGATGCAAACACCCTGGCATTAACGGATCCGGGGCGACCACTGCATGCACCGCAATCATGCGCGCCATGATGAGGATTATTGGCACTACTGCTTCCATGCGCAATTACATAAACAAGGGGAGCAAAATTTTTAGTAAGGGCAATACCATTTAATAAACTTGCAACTCTTGTTGTCATTTCATCAACTGTAAAACCAATCTGCAAATTATTTTCACGATCGGAAGTAGATACATTTTCAACGGTTAGTTTCCCTTTGCTGTTCATATGAGCAAACGCATTCGAAATTGCAGGTGCCATTGAAGGCTTGAATACATTTCTTACCAATCGGATTGCAGCCCAAAAACCAAGTGTAAAAGAACTGATGAATCCAGTGTGAAACGAATGGGATTTATTGGTGTAAAATAAATCGTGTTTTCTTTTTTCAGTAACATCAAATTCTTTTATTAAATAATTTGGAGTTACGGGAGCAGGACAAAGTTTATCATAAAATTTCGCATTGTGAGCCTGAAAGAAAAACTCAACACTAAAAAAACCGGGTGTCCCGAATGTTTCACAAAGAATATCTACACTCTCAATATGCCTTCTTAAGCTACACTCTCTTTCATCAATGCAAAACATTGCCTGAAAGTTTTTGGGTTCCGTTGAACTGATTTTGGAGCTGTTTTGTTTACTGGTACTTAACTGCTTGACTCCAGCCAACACTTCATCATAATAACTCCACTCGAATGCATCCTGACAGATCTTAAATACTTCCTGTAACTCAGTTGTTTCAATATCAGCAAATAGATCAACCGGAGGAAAATTTATGTGCGTGCAAAGTGGTTTCCAATTGGAACCCAAAACATAGTCGAGATTATCGATCTCTAAAAGCAATTCGAAAATAATAAGATCTTTCAACGAAATTTGCTTCGGGCTTAAAAGTGTATCGGGCTTATCCTCAACAGCAGAAACCAATCCACTCCAACCACGGTGACTAAATTGCTGATCGAAAAGATATTGCTCAAAATAAACTTCATTACCGATTAGAATGTTCAACAAACCGGAAACAGATAAATCTTGCTGAAACAATAATTTTTGGGCTCTGGAAGTCTTAAACAAACTCGTAAAACTATTTTTCTCTAAGTCTTTTATTGAGTCAAGAAAACTTTTTCCACCAACAGGAAATTCCCAAATTGCAATTCCCTGATCCAGATAACTACATAACACACGAAATAAAAGCGGTTGAACCATTGTGTCAAGATCCACCTGATGGGCTACTTTCCAGTTGGCCCTTAACAGACCTATTCGTGAGGAAATATGTTCATCATATTTTTTAGATAAAATATTGCTTTTCCATATCGCTAAATGTTCTTGTCCTTTTTTATCACAAATTATTTTATCTAAAATCTCAGCTCTTATCCTGCCAACTTCAATCAATTTTCTATAGTCATGCAATTCCATTGTTGCTTGAAAACCGAATATTTCGGAGGCCTTAAAAATAGCATCATAAAATTTCATACCCTGAAAGGCATGCAAAGAATTATGATGAATAAAATCCTTTAAAGGTGTTTGAGACGGAAGATAATGCTTTAGTTGATGCAAAACATGCGTCTCATCAAAAACAAAATTAGAAGAATCACTTTTAGCGGAATCATCAGGGAACGATGTTTTTAATAAATCGTTTTTGTATGATGTCTTTGTCTCATTCATTTTATTGAACTTTACGTTGGATGTCTTTTTCTGATTAATAACTCATCTGGGTTCTTACATCTGCTTTATCGGAGATCAAGGTGTCATCAAAAAAACTAACGATACCCGTTTCCAGATCATGCTTGGCTCCTATTATGGCAATTTCACCTTTTTCAATCATCTGTTCCAAAATATAGCTTCTATCAATAACAGTTTTTACTGATCGTTTCACATTAAGAGTAGCAACATTTTCTACAAACTCTTCATTGCTTGCATTTCGTTGTGAAGAATCCAAGGTTAATTTTTCCTGATAAACGGCTGGCTGTATTTTCGACAACAATTCGGTAAGGTTACCCATTTCAACATGATTACAAGCACCTTTCACTGCTCCACAACGAGTGTGTCCCATAACGACAATTAATTTTGAGCCCGCTACTTTACAAGCAAATTCAATACTTCCAATGATATCTGTATTTACTACATTTCCTGCAATCCGAATGGAGAAAACATCTCCCAAACCCTGATCAAATATTAGTTCGGCAGATGTACGGCTATCGATACAACTTAAAATTACGGCAAAGGGCCATTGCCCCTCCCGCGTATCATTCGCTTGTTGCAGCAGGTTTCTGTTTGTTTTTAAATTACTTATAAATCGTTGATTCCCTTCTTTTAAAATTTCTAAAGCCCTTAGGGGTGTTATAGATGCTTGTGTTTCTTTTGTATGTGCTTTCATATTTTATAAGATTTATATTTTATATTATTTTTTAATGACCTGACATTCCTTTGAATTCAGGAATATTTTTAAGCTCTAGCTGAATATTTTTCAGCGTTGCAGTATTTTTGAAATCATTTATAATTTCAAGTACATCCATGTCGATGTTGTGAGATTTAGTTCCATCAATCAGCACTTTCGAATTTTCAGGCAGATGTTCCAATGTTAATGCAATGCTTCCTTTATTTAAAAAAGTTACATCTTCTGCAAGTGCTATAGTAATTGTACCATCAGCATGACTTTCATCTTTGTGGTAAAAATAAGCGCGCTTGTAATTATTTCTTAAAATAAAGAACATTGAGAACGCCATACCGACTCCGATTCCTTTTAAAAGATCAGAAAATTGAATTGCAATAACAGTAATAACAAAAGGCAAAAACTGATCCCAGCCCAATTTAAACATGGATACAAAAAGAGGAATTTTTGCAAGTTTATAACCAACCAATAAAAGCAAAGCCGCTAAACAGGCCAATGGGATTTTATTTAACACAGCAGACAATCCAATGACACTGATCAATAAAAACATTCCATGAAAAATGGCAGATAATTTTGTTTTTCCTCCGGCATTAACATTGGCCGAACTCCTTACGATTACGGCTGTTAGTGGCAAACCACCAATAAAGCCAGAGATCAAATTCCCTAAACCTTGTGCTTTTAATTCACGATTTGTTGGAGTATTCCGTTTATATGGATCCAACTTATCGGTTGCTTCACAACTTAATAATGATTCCAGACTAGCAATAATTGCAATAGTAATAGCAACAACATAAACATGGTAATTCCCCAATGCACTAAAATCTGGCAAAGTAAATTGGCCTATAAATTCGGAAGGAGAATTCGCTACAGGAAGTTGCACTAGTTTTTCACCGGATAAATACAAATCAGGGCTAGCGATTCTAAACCACTCATTGATCACCACTCCAAGAATTACAACTAATAAAGCCCCTGGAACAATTTTGAAGAAAGCATATTTTTTTAAAAATGGCTGTTCCCACATTATCAATACAAAGAGCGAAATGGCCGCAATAATAATTGCTCCGGGATGAATGTGGTTGATTGAATTTAAAATTTCAGAAAACGTATTCTGACCATCCGCCTGAATAAAATTAAAATCACCTTCATTATCTTTATCGTAACCAACAGCATGTGGCAATTGCTTTAGGATCAAAATTATTCCGATCGCAGCCAGCATTCCTTTAATTACACTTGATGGGAAATAATACCCAATTATTCCTGCTTTCAGAAAACCTAAGGCGATCTGGATCAACCCGGCAAGAACAACAGCCAGTAAAAATATTTCGTAGCCTCCTAACTGTGTAATTGCATTAAATACAATCACAGTGAGTCCTGCAGCAGGCCCACTAACGCTCAGTGAAGACCCGCTTGTAAAAGCCACGACAGTTCCTCCAATAATTCCGGAAATTATACCAGAAAACAAAGGGGCACCGGATGCAAGTGCGATCCCCAAACAAAGGGGCAGTGCCACTAAAAAAACAACTAAGCCGGCAGGCAAATCATTTTTCAAATACTTAAACGTTAAACCTTTAGGAATGCTCATGGATCTAGAAATTAAATGGATAAAATTGACTGTAAATAATAATTAAAGAAATACTCACAAAAGTACTTTATGTAGATGTTTAAAAATAAAGAATATTATTTGGTATTTAAAGAAAATAAATACCTGAGGAATTAGATAAAAATCCGATCGGGCGGACAATAAATAGTATTGCTATAATCAGAGGTGGTAAAAATCTGGTTGGTTTGCTTTGAGAAAGGCAATGTATTTGTTATGACAATTGAATATACTTTGCTTGAAAATAAATATTCAGAAAGTTCTTTTTTCTCATCCTTTTCACCAGATTTTTCAGATTCGGTTTTCTCCTCTTCGCAATCCAGATCTTGTGCAAAAACAATAGAATCATCACATAGATGAAGGTAATAGCTGATTGCTTTGCAATTAAATGCGAACATCACCAAAACTAAAAGGCTATATGTAATTATTTTCTTCAAAAATACTATTAGATTATTCGGCAAATATGCATAAAAAACATGAGTTTTTAAGTTTCATATGCTGATTTTAATATAATTTAACATACATTTTGCAAAAATGTTTAAAAACTTCTACTTATATAATTCAAGAACAATTATAGATCAAATCTAAAAATTGGCTGAAGATCGCTCATTTCATCTACCATAACATTCAGATCTTTGATCAGGCCGTTATCAAATCCATAGACCCAGCCGTGTACCTGCAACTCTCTCCTTTTCCATGCCTGTTGAACAATTTTTGTTTTCCCTAAATTGCAAACCTGCTCCATGACATTGAGTTCAACCAGCCTGTTTTCACGAAGTTTTGGATCAGAAATCAATCCAAGTTCTTTACTATGTTTTTCGTAAACCTCTTTAATGTTTCGGAGCCAGTTATTTACAAATCCGTTATCCTTATTGTTCATTGCGGCTATAATACCTCCACAACCATAATGACCACAAACTATAATATGTTTGACATGCAGCACTTCAACAGCATAATACAAAACACTTAACAAATTCATATCTGTATGCACAACCACATTTGCGATATTCCGATGAACAAATATTTCACCGGATTTTGTCCCTGTAATTTCGTTAGCAGGCACGCGACTGTCGGAGCAACCGATCCATAAATATTCAGGATTTTGACCCAAAGAAAGTCCTTTAAAATAATTGGGATCTTGTTTTAATTTCTCTGCTGCCCATTTTTGGTTACCAACCAAAAGCCGGTCGTAGCTTTTCTCTATTTCGTCTTTTTCCATCGGATAAATCTTGAATCACAAATTTAACAAAAATTAAGCGGTATGATTTGCTAAAGTAAACTTAATCTTAACTTAATGTAAAACAAGAACAAGCAAGGTAATTTAGCACCATTATTAATAAAAATGCCAGCTAACGATTTTAAAATATTATTGATTGATTCGGATGAAGAAACGATTTCAACAGTAGGAACCGCATTAAAGAATGAAGGTTTTTCTGTGATCTCGTCAACCAATTCGCGCGAAGCCATTAATATGGCCGCAACGGAATTGCCTCAATTAGTGCTTGTTGATCTTCTGATGAACGAATTAGATGGAATAGACATCTGTATAGAATTGCGCCAGAAACCCGAATTAGAAAACACACTAATTGTTTTTCATACAGAAAGAAATGAAGATTATTCGCAAATAGCAGCATTCAATGCCGGTGCAGATGACTATATCATAAAACCGGTTAAACCCAGAGTTTTAATTAGCCGATTAAAAGCACTATTAAAAAGACATACCAGCCATCAGACAGAAATTGACAAAACGCAATTAACAGGGCTGACAATTAACAGGGAACGCTACTTAATTTATTTAGAAGGAGTAGAAATCATTTTGCCAAGAAAAGAATTCGAATTATTATCACTATTATCAACTTCTCCCAGAAAGGTATTTACAAGAAAAGAAATTTCACAACTTATCTGGGGATATGAAATTTATGCTAAAAACCGAACTATAGATGTTCACATCCGAAAACTCAGAGAAAAGTTAGGCGACAGATATATTAAAACAATTAAAGGAATAGGATATAGTTTAGAAATTTAAAGCATAAAAAAAACCGAAAATTAAATTTTCGGTTTTTTTTATGCTTCTGGTATAAACAAATTAAATAGCACTATAAATCTTTTCGCTTGTCAACTTTCCATTTTCGTCCCACATTGACCACTTACCAACTTTTTCTCCCATGGCATAATTCATCTCATAACGCTTCACTCCTTTTGCATCCCACACCAACCAAAGTCCGTCTTTTTTTCCATTTACATAAAAAGCTTGTGCAATTTTATTTCCTAATTCGTCCCAACGAAGCCATTGTCCGCTTTTTTCATTATCTGTAAAAGAACCTGTTTCCATCACATTGCCGTTTTCATAATAATAAATTATCAAACCAGTGGCTTTACCTTCTGAAACATCAAAAGTGGATTTCTTATTCCCGGATTCAAAAAAGGCTGTATACGAACCGGAATACAAACTCCCTTTTTCCGAATAATACAAACCGTCTTTTAGAATTACATTTTGAGCCGATACTCCAGAAGCTAAACCTAAGCTTATGATGAGTGATAAAATGATTTTTTTCATGGCATTAACTTTTTATATTTATGTATTCTTCTACGCAAAGTAATGCATAAATGTTTTAAGATTATGCTTACATTCCAATAAATATTTTTTAATGTTAAGTTAATGTAAATTTAACATAGGACTTAGGTAAAATCAGCGCTCATTTTGGAAACAAAAAAGCCCCAGAACATCAGTTCAGAGGCTTAAAAATTAAAAAAAGGGGTTATTTTGAGAGCAATTCAATTAGAATCGAATTGTATGAGAATGGATCTATGTTAACTTTAGTGTCGTTATAAGAAATAAATGTAACAACGGCTTCCGATTTTGCAACAGGAATGTTTGCAGAAAAGTTACCGTTCAGGTCAGAATAAACAATATTATCAGCAATTTTAATTTCCGCTCCGGCAATTTCTTCTCCACTGATCTTATCAATTACCTTCCCCGAAACAAGCTTAGTGTTGGTTGCATTTTTGTTGTCGATGCCATTTCCGGCAACTACAAGATTTGTTATTAAACTAACCACTAATATTAAAATGCTTTTTTTCATTTCTGATTTTATTACTAAACAAAAATACAGATCAATACATTAGAAGCTGATCACGAAAGGTTTAAGATTATATGAAGAATGTGTTACGAATGTAAATTTCAGGTTACCAAAAAAGCCAAGGTTCAACGCTTGGCTTTTTTATCAACGCAGACCCAACAACGATCTAATCATTTTCAACAATCTTTAAAACGGATACCTGATTATTGATACAAATACGAACAAAATAAATTCCGGATGAAAAGCCTAATTGCTTTGCTCCAAAATTAAACGAATGATTCCCTGCAGACAATTCCGACTTTACGATAGTCTGAATTTTTTCTCCCAATACAGAGAATACTTCTGCCAATACAAATGCATCTTCAGATGTATTTATCTGAATTGAAGTAAAGTCATAATATGGATTTGGAAAAGCATTTACATCATCATGATTTGAAATTGACACAACTTCAGTAGTTGTAACAACTAATGGATCAGAAAAAGCTTCGCAACCGGCACCGTTTGATGTAACCACTGTATAGCTTCCATTAGCTGCAATTGAATAGGTTTGTGAAGTTGCTCCAACAATAGGAGAACCATTCAAATACCATTGATATGTTGTAGCAAATGTTGAAGTCAGCATTGAACCACTTTGTGAGATCAAAGGAACAGCTGGCAAAGAAAATATTGTAATGAATGTATTTGGAGATGTTGCTGAACACGAACCATCGTTTACCACAACACTATAATTTCCTAAGTTAAAAGCGCTATAG
>JBILYL010000297.1:0-3630 GCA_044377775.1 Bacteroidia bacterium | reverse complement strand
GAATGGTTGTACCATAAAAAAAGATCCGGCAGATAATTTGCCGGATCTTTTTTTTATTCTTCTTTCTTACTCTTCTTAGGTTTGCTTTCCTTTGGTTTCGTGATTTTAATTTTGATCTCTTGTTTGTCTTTATCAAAATCAACATCAATGATATCACCTTCGCTTAAGTTCGATTTGATGATCTCTTCCGCCAATGGATCTTCAAGATACTTTTGGATAGCTCGTTTTAAAGGACGTGCACCAAACTGAACATCGTATCCTTTATCTGAAATATAATCTTTCGCTTCTTCCGAAACTTTGATACTATATCCCAATCCGATGATACGGCCATATAAACTGTTCAATTCAATATCAATGATCTTGTGAATATCATCTCTGGTAAGAGAGTTGAACATAACCACATCATCAATACGATTTAAGAATTCAGGAGCGAATGCTTTTTTTAAAGCACCTTCAATGATACCTTTTGAATTTTCATCTTCAACTTCTTTCTTAGCGGAAGTAGTAAATCCGACACCTTGTCCGAAATCCTTTAACTGACGCGCACCAATGTTCGAAGTCATGATGATGATCGTGTTTTTGAAATCGATCTTACGACCCAAACTATCCGTCATCATTCCATCATCCAAAGCTTGTAATAATAAGTTGAATACATCAGGATGCGCTTTTTCGATCTCGTCCAACAATACAACAGCATATGGTCTTCTGCGAACTTTCTCTGTTAATTGTCCACCTTCTTCGTAACCAACATATCCCGGAGGAGCTCCGACTAAGCGCGATACAGCAAATTTCTCCATGTATTCACTCATGTCGATACGAATCAATGCATCGTCATTGTCAAATAAATATTTTGATAAGATCTTCGCCAATTGCGTTTTACCAACACCGGTCGGACCAAGGAAAATGAATGAACCGATTGGTTTATTAGGATCTTTTAATCCTGCACGGTTACGCTGAATCGCTTTAACAACTTTTCTGACAGCATCATCCTGACCGATAACTTTACCTTGTAAAAGTTCAGCCATTTTGATCAGCTTGTCGCCTTCATTTTGAGCAATACGTTGAACAGGAACACCCGTCATCATTGCAACCACCTCAGCAACATTGTCTTCGCTCACCATTTCACGGTGCGTTTTGCTTTCTTCTTCCCAAGCCTTTTTAGCAGCATCTAATTGCTCTAATAAGGTACGTTCAGTATCGCGCAAACGAGCCGCTTCTTCATATTTTTGTGAACGGACAACCTTATTCTTTTCTTCTTTGATATCTTCCAGTTTTTTCTCGATCTCAACAATGTTCTTAGGAACATTGATGTTAGTAATGTGAACGCGGGAACCAGATTCATCCAATGCATCAATAGCTTTATCCGGCAAATGACGATCGGTGATATAGCGCGCAGTTAAAGTAACACACGCTTTGATCGCTTCATCCGTATATGTAACGTTGTGATGATCTTCGTATTTCGATTTGATATTGTTAAGAATCTGAATCGTTTCTTCAGGGGTAGCAGGTTCAACAATCACCTTTTGGAATCGTCTTTCCAATGCACCGTCTTTTTCAATGTATTGACGATATTCATCTAAGGTAGTAGCACCAATACATTGGATCTCACCACGAGCCAAAGCCGGTTTAAACATGTTGGAAGCATCCAGGGAACCGGAAGCGCCACCTGCACCGATAATCGTATGAATCTCATCAATGAAGAGAATAACATCAGGCGATTTCTCAAGCTCGTTCATCACAGCTTTCATACGCTCTTCAAATTGACCGCGGTATTTTGTACCGGCAACCAAAGAGGCAAGGTCAAGTGTAACAACACGTTTGCCGAACAATACACGGGAAACTTTACGTTGAACAATACGCAATGCTAAACCTTCAGCAATAGCGGATTTACCAACACCGGGTTCACCGATAAGGATCGGATTGTTTTTCTTTCTGCGGGATAAGATCTGAGAAACGCGTTCAATTTCTTTTTCGCGTCCAACAATCGGATCTAATTTTCCTTCTTCAGCTGCTTTTGTTAAATCGCGGCCGAAGTTATCCAAAACAGGAGTTTTTGATTTACTGTCAACAGGCTTTTTAGTGCTGCTCGCACTAAACTGATCCTCATCCGCGTCATCATCGGATGGTGTGCCCGGAAATTCTGCTTTCGGATCGGATTTCGATAATTCTAATTCGCTTTTCATAATTTCATAGTCAACTTTAAATTTATGTAATGATTTTGTCGCAACATTATCTTCATCCTTTAATATAGACAGGATTAAATGTTCTGTTCCGATAACGGCACTTTTAAAGAGTTTTGCTTCCAGATATGTTATTTTTAAAGCTCTTTCAGCTTGTTTCATCAATGGAATGTTTGCAAGGTTGCTCACCTTGTGATTACCTGTTCCAATAGCTTGCTCAACTGTTTTACGTAATTCCTGCAGATCAACATTTAGTGATTTTAATAAGCGAACAGCTGTTCCTTCACCTTCACGGATAATGCCTAATAATAAATGTTCTGTTCCAATGTAATCGTGGCCTAAACGCAACGCTTCCTCTCGGCTGTAAGTGATCACATCCTTTACTCTTGGTGAAAATTTAGCTTCCATAATGCATTAATTTAATTGTTTACTTAAACGATACTGTTTCTCAAGAGTTACTCTTTTCCACAAAATATAATAGTTTCAAGTGTATAATCAAAAGTAATTACTCCATTTAAAGTTGACTTCACCCGCGCTTTAATTTTATCAACAAAAAAACTGTTAATATGTTAATAATTTAACGCTCAAAATCGGTTTTATCTTCTGTATAATAAGTATTTTCGAACCTCTTAAAAACACAAGTGAAATATCAAGTATTGTGCTAAAAATAAAGCATGACAATACTTCATAAAAAACAGCAGAAATAAGTAATAAAAAAATAGAAAAACGAAATTATGGCAGACGGAGAAAAAATTATTCAGATCAACATTGAAGAAGAAATGAAATCGGCTTACATCGATTATTCGATGTCTGTTATCGTTTCACGTGCGTTACCTGATGTGCGCGATGGTTTAAAACCTGTTCACAGACGCGTTCTATATGGTATGCTTGATCTTGGTGTTATGTCTAATAAGCCTCATAAAAAGTCTGCCCGTATCGTTGGGGAGGTTTTGGGTAAGTATCACCCACATGGCGACACCTCCGTTTATGACGCGATGGTTCGTATGGCTCAGGATTGGAGTTTGCGTTACCCTTTGGTAGACGGACAAGGTAACTATGGTTCTGTTGATGGTGATAGTCCGGCCGCAATGCGTTATACCGAAGCTCGTCTGAAAAAGATCGCTGAAGAAATGCTTGCTGATATTGAAAAAGATACTGTTGACTTCCGTCCCAATTTCGATGATTCATTGGAAGAGCCAACGGTTTTACCAACCAAAATCCCGAATTTATTGATCAACGGTGCTTCCGGAATTGCGGTAGGAATGGCAACAAATATGCCTCCTCACAACTTAACGGAGATCATAAATGCAACTGTTGCGTATATTGATAACAGAGAAATTGATATTGCCGGGATTATGCAGTATGTAAAAGCTCCCGATTTCCCTACAGGTGGAATTATCTATGGTTACGAAGGGGTAAAGGATGCTTTTGAGACCGGTAGAGGTCGCAT
>JBILYL010000058.1:0-10711 GCA_044377775.1 Bacteroidia bacterium | reverse complement strand
GTAACTTCCTCTTCCTTCCTGGACCGCTTCTCTGATATTGTCGCCTATGAAAAAAGTTTTAATCTTAAAAGCATCTGCACATTCAGGAGAAGCGTATGGTGCATTTCCCTCAGTATGCATTGAATAAATGCTTACATTTCTAAGTTCCCCCGACCTTTTTGAAAGTTCGTTTACAAGAAGCTGAGGTGTAGCAGCAGCAGAATGTATGAAAACGTGATCATCAGACTTGATTACTTTTAACGCTTCTTTAGCGGATGTTATCATAATATCTTTATTAATGATATGTATTGTAAAAGGAGTAAGGGTTGGGTCAATATTTCATCAACTGTAAATACAAAGTAAGACAAAAGGGAACAGTTTGACAAAAAATTATTAGGTATATGAAATATATCATTAAAACAGAAAGCCGTTCCTTGAAATGGAACGGCTTTCTATGTTTCATGCAATTGATTTGAATAGGATTATTTTGACAATAATTGAATGTAGCCTTCCTTTTCAACTGTCTTTCCATTATTCGTTTTAGCTTTTAATACGAAAAAGTAAGTTCCGTCAGGAGCAATTTTACCGTTTTTTGTTTCACCGTTCCATCCCGTATTCAGTCCATTTATTGCCGCCATTTCTAGTCCCCAACGGTCATAAATGGAATAAGTAATTTCTTTCATATGTGAACTGCTGACCATGAAAACATCATTTGAAAGATCTCCATTTGGAGTAAAAATATTTGGAATAAAAATAGTTGATTCCCCTTCTACAATTATGCAGTATTTCACCGAGTCGTTACAACCACCTGCATTAGAAGCGATTAATAGAATGCAGTATTCTCCTTCATTCGGATAGATGTGAGACGGTGATGTACTAATTGAGAAATTGTTTGCACCTGAAGTCGGATCATCAAAAATCCAGGAGTAATTACTTCCACCTGTAGAGGTATTTGTGAAATTAACAAGTGTGTTCGGATAAACTAAAGTTGAGGGTGAAATGGAAAAATTTGCTTCAGGTATGGGATAAACAGTAATCATGTTTGGTATGTTCGTAATTCCGGTGCAACCATTTAAATCAGTACATTCAATTGAAACGGAATAAATACTATCCTGAGTATAGCAATGATTAGGTGAAGAGATTGATGATGTGTTACCATCTCCAAAATTGTAGCTGACGCTTGTACAACTTGTTCCAACTAACTCATTAAATTGAACGCACAAAGGCGCGCAACCACTGGTTATATTTGCCGTAAAGTCAGGAATTGGTAATGGATTTACAGTAATTGTCTGCGTTGCAGTGTCACCACATGTACCGGAAAAAAAATGTGTTATAACAAATGTTCCGGAACCGGATATGCCTGGATCAAATGTTCCATTTGAAGTGTTTGTTATTCCGGTTCCACTCCAGATGCCACCGGATGTTAAAGAATTTAAATTAAAAGGTAGATCATTTATACAATGAGCCGGTTCAGGATTAATTCCTGCATTCGGGGGAAGTGTGAGTACCTGAATTAATGATGTATCCGCAGCCGGGCAAGGTGTTGTCAAACTATATGTAATTGTGTATGATCCCGGACCAGCAATTGCCGGATCAAAAACACCTGTTGTTGCATTTATACAAGAACCACAAGTTGCAGTCCATATTCCTCCTGATGATGCTGCAGTGAAATTCACAACAGCTGCTGAATCGCAAACTGTATAATTTGTAAATGGAGAAAGTATTGTCGGATCATTAGTTATAGGTGAAGCGCTCGTACTATTTTGAGCGAGAAACCCTTCAAATCCGGGTCCTGAAGAAACTTTTAAAATAAGAACATTTAATCCCGGTTGCCAACCGCTGCAAAGTGAAAATGATAAACCCCCTGCCGCACTAAATCCAACATTAAAATAAGGTGAGGCAGCAGGAACACCAGCTAATGAAGCACTTTGCGGAACACCATTAATGTAAACCTCATCCACTGAATTGTCAGTAAAAAAATCCATTGTCAAACAAAAAGTAGCAGTATCTAAATAGGAAGCGCCACAGGAATTATAACAAGGAAGTAAAAATTCAATTTTATAATAGTAATCCGTATTTACAGAATGTGTTCCTCCGATATTATGAGAAATCCAGTTGCAATCCGGCCATGGACTTGTATAATAACTCCCCGGAACACTACTCATAACTATTGCAGGAACATATGGGCCGGCAATGGATCCTGTGGAAATTTGCCAATTGTTGTCGTTACTCCCACCGGGAAGAACACCTCCGATGCCATTTGTTGCTGTATTAAAAAGCGTTCCTGTTGGAACAGAATTGCTGGTGCAAGCCGGATCAAAACAATCAATCAGCCCGTCACCATTGTCATCAATTCCATTGCCGCAATTTTCTTGAGCTTCTACATTAATAATCAGAAAGCAAATTGAAGAGAGGAGTAAGAGTAGTTTTTTCATAAAATGTGTCTTATAAGCAATATCCTAATAGAGTCAAAATTAGTTGAAATGGTTGCATTTTGATTGCTAAACCTTTATAAAGAAAATTGTTGCGTGTAATGATCAAGCGGGATTCATATTTAAATTGTTTTAAAATTAATAATATCTTTGATCACGAATGAATCGCTTGTTATCTTTATATCTGGGCTCCTTTGCAAATATTCAACGCAATATTTGGATCCTTTCAATTGCTATGTTCATCAATAGAAGCGGTTCGATGGTTTTGTTATTTACTTCTCTGTATCTGACAAAAGATCTACACTTCACTATTGCTGAAGCTGGAATTGCACTGAGTTTTTATGGAATTGGAAGCGTTTTGGGTTCCTATGCGGGTGGATGGTTAACCGACAGGAAGAATTTTTTCGACATTATGTTTCTTTCGCTCATCGTTAGTGGGTTGATTCTTTTATTGCTTTTAATTGCTACAACACCTTTTGCCATTTCTCTTATTATTTTCTGTTACGCCTTCGCTGCAGATATTTTTCGTCCCGCAAACTCAAAAGCAATTGCGGCATATAGCACTCCCGAAAATAGAACCCGCTCCGTTTCTTTAGTTCGTTTAGCGATCAACTTAGGGTTTTCAATTGGCCCTGCTGCCGGTGGATTTATTGCTTTATACCTTGGATACAAATGGTTGTTTGTAATTGATGCGTGCAGTGGTTTTTTGGCAGCCATTATGTTATGGATGTATCTGCCAAGAGTAACAGATGAAAGCAAAAAAATAGATTCTGCTGTTTTAGGTGACAGTTCTTCATCTGCCTATCGTGATTTACCTTATTTAGTTTTTATAGTGCTTGTTGCATTTTTTGGAATTTGTTTTTTTCAACTGTTTGCTAGTATGCCTCAGTATTTTTCTCAGGAATGCCACTATAATGAAGATAGGATTGGCTTGTTAATGGCATTGAATGGATTGTTAGTTGTAATTATCGAAATGCCATTGGTAGCTGCATTGGAAAAAAACAAAAAGATATTCTCTTTCATTATTGCCGGAGTGCTCTGTTTGCCTGTTTCATTTGCAATCTTGCATTTTGGAAAAGGGATGATGATCTGGGCTGTTGTTTACACATTATTCATAACGATGTCCGAAATACTCGCCATGCCATTCATGATGAACTATTCCTTATCCCGACCGGCAAAAGAACGGCAAGGACAATATTCTGCATTGTATTCTATTTCTTATGGCTTAGCAAATATTTTCGCCCCATTATTGGGTTTAGGTATTGCCGATAAATATGGATTTGATAAAATGTTTTACTTCTTTATCGGATTGAGTTTGTTAACGGCAGTTGCCTTTTGGATTTTGAAAAGATGGGAAGGAAGAACTCTTGCGATTGATAACGTTTCGGAAATTTAAATTTCTGTATATAAAGAGTAAGTCGTTTTACAGAATTATCTGTACTAAAGAAATGATAACGATTTATGATAAAGGTGTTCTAAAGGAAAATCACAAATTTGCTTAAATTGAGATTTGCCTTTATTGCCATTTTCGAAAAATGTAATTTACTAAACTCTTAATTCTCTGATCTGTACTTATCAGATTGCCGCTTATTAAAAACAAAAACGCCTTTGTAGAAATACAAAGGCGTTTCATTTATAAACTCAAGTGTTTATTGAGAAACCATTTTTTTCTCTTGACGTTTACGTTCTGTCTCGTCCAAAATTACTTTACGCATGCGTATAGAACCTGGTGTTACTTCAACATACTCATCTATCTGAATGTATTCCATTGCTTCCTCTAAAGAAAAAGGAATTTTTGGAGCAATGCGCATTTTATCATCTGTACCGGATGCACGCATATTACTTAATTTTTTCTCTTTGGTAATGTTTACAACGATATCATCCTGACGGTTGTTTTCTCCGATAACCTGTCCAGTATAAATTGGTTCACCCGGTTCAACGAAAAATTTACCACGATCTTGTAATTTATCAATTGAATAAGCAATAGCAGTTCCTAATTCACCTGAAATTAAAACACCATTGTTACGACTAGGGATTGGACCTTTCCATGGCTCAAACGCTTTGAAGCGGTGTGCCATGATAGCCTCACCTGCAGTTGCAGTTAAGATGTTGTTACGCAATCCGATGATACCACGTGAAGGAATTTCGAATTCCAAATGCTGCAAATCACCTTTTGGTTCCATTAACAACATATCACCTTTACGTTGACTTACATACTCAATAACCTTTCCTGCTGATTCTTCAGGAACGTCTACCGTTAAATATTCTATCGGCTCACATTTTACTCCATCAATTTCTTTGATGATAACTTGTGGTTGCCCAACTTGTAATTCATAACCCTCACGTCTCATTGTTTCGATCAAAACAGATAAGTGAAGAATACCACGACCGAATACTAAATAAGAGTCAGCAGAGTTTGTTTCTTCAACACGTAAAGCAAGATTTTTTTCTAATTCTTTGAATAAACGATCACGCAAGTGACGTGATGTTACAAACTTACCTTCTTTACCAAAGAAAGGTGAGTTGTTGATACAAAACAACATGTTCATTGTTGGTTCGTCAATCGCGATAGGAGTTAAACCTTCAGGATTTTCAAAATCTGCAAGTGTATCACCAATTTCAAAACCTTCAATACCTGTTACAGCAACAATTTCTCCGGATTGAATCGTCTCTGTTGTTTTTGCTTTTCCTAATCCTTCAAAAGTGAATAATTCTTTAATACGAGATTTGATGATCGTACCATCTCTTTTTACTAAAGAGATAGGCATATTTTCTTTTAATGAACCACGGTGAACGCGTCCAACTGCAATTCGTCCGACAAATGACGAAAAGTCCAATGAAGTAATTTGCATTTGCAATGTTCCTTCTTGTCTTGGAGCTTCAGGAAAGAAATCGATGATCGTATCCAACAAATAGGTAATATCAGAAGTTGGATTTTTCCAATCCGGACCCATCCATCCTTGTTTAGATGAACCATAAACAGTTTTGAAATTAAGCTGTTCTTCTGTTGCATCCAAATTGAAAAATAAGTCAAATACCTGATCATGCACTTCATCGGGGCGACAGTTTGGCTTATCAACTTTATTGATAACCAAAACAACGCGTTTCCCTTGAGCCAAAGCTTTTTGAGTAACGAAACGTGTTTGAGGCATTGCGCCTTCAAATGCATCCACCAATAAAACTACACCATCTGCCATGTTCAAAACACGTTCAACTTCTCCTCCAAAGTCAGCGTGACCCGGGGTGTCAATGATATTGATTTTTGTTCCTTTATATCTAACAGAAACATTCTTTGCAAGAATAGTAATTCCGCGTTCACGTTCTAAATCGTTATTGTCAAGGATCAATTCTCCTGATTCTTGATTTTCACGGAATAGTTTTCCTGTGTGTAAAATTTTATCTACCAAGGTTGTTTTTCCGTGATCGACATGGGCAATAATGGCAATGTTTCTAATATTTTTCATTGTAATTTGGGTTAAAGTCGGTTGTCAAAAATCACTGTGAATTCTACCAACCAATCATAATACATTTTAAGGGTGCAAAAGTAGTCATTTTTATTGGTAATTAGTGCATTAGGGAATCTTATATTTGTTATTGGATGGAATTATGTACTTTTATACCCCTCAAGACCCTTTAAACACATGGAAAATAAAAAAATATGGTATTCTGATCCAACCGTTGAAAGCATCGATTGGATGAATGCCAAAACGCTTTCAGAATCCCTGAATATCAGGGTAACCGAAATCGGAAACGACTTCATTAAGGGAACTATGCCGGTTGATGAACGAACGAAACAGCCTTTTGGACTACTACATGGCGGAGCTTCCGTTGCTCTGGCTGAAACGCTGGGTAGTATTGCTTCCTGGTTGCTGGTGAATCCCGAAATGTTTATTGGTGTAGGAATCGAAATCAATGCAAATCATATAAAAGCGGTCACAAGCGGTTTTGTTACTGGTGTCTGCAAGCCAATTCATGTAAAAGGAATTAATCATATATGGGAGATAAAGATCTTTAATGATGCCGGTGAATTGACCTGCATCAGCCGGTTTACCTGTACTATTATCGCCAAATCGAAGGTGTTGGGCAGAGTTGTATAGTGTGTTTTCTTATTCGCTTTGCTGCTGATCATTATTGGGTCGGACAATTGTTTTTTCTGAAGAGTATGAAATAATAAAATACAACAGGATGAGTGCTATACCTATGCTTACTAATATTTGCCAACTTTCTGTCGTGTCTTTTTTTTCAGGCTCTTTTTTTTCTGATCTGTACTGTTTTTTTTGACTTGCTTGTGCTTGTTGTTGTGCGTATTGATAAGCATTTCCTGTGTAAGGAACGCCATTGGAAAAACTCTGCTTTTTGGAAAATGTACTGCCAGCACTTGAAAATTTAAGGTCGTATTTTCTTCGTTTCTCAGAATTTGATAATATGGCGTATGCTTGTTGAATTTCTTTAAAATATTCCTCTGCTGATTTGTTTCCGCTGTTTTTATCGGGATGGTATTTTTTAGCTAAAGCACGGTATGCGCTTTTGATTTCATCAGAGGTAGCTGTTCTTTTGATTTCTAATAGAATGTATAAATTTCTTTCAACCATTTTTTAAAAGAAGGGATCTCATTTTTGAAAAAGATAAAATGACGGATCGTTTAAAGTAAGAACTACCTGAGTATTTATCTTAGATATTCGTGCGTTTTTAAATAAAATACTGTTTGTATAAAAAAATAAAACCCTGACATTGGATAAACACAATTCGTCAGGGTTTTAATATATTATTTTAGAAATTATTTTTTTTCTTCGTCCTCTTTTGTAGTTGCTGCAGGAACAACATCTTTAATGTATACCTGAGAATAATCTCTGTAACGCATAGGGTTTGAGAACAAATTGCGAACCTTTGATTTTATCAATCTGTAATTTTCATCATACCAAAGCATCATGATTGGTGCATCGTTGATCATTAACTGTTCAGCTATCAAGAAGTCAGCATAACCTTCTTCTTGTGTTTTTGCAGATTTCCCTGAATCAAATAATTTATCAAATTCGGGATTCTTGTAGCGTGGAGTATTTGGAAACGAAGGTTTAGTTATATCAGCAGGAACAGTAGCTCCGTAAAGAATCCATAGGAAATTTTCAGGGCTAGGAAAATCTGCGATCCAAGCTGCGCGGAAAATTTCAGCACGGGCATATTTAGCATCTTCCATTTTTTGTTTTTGAGGAACAACTTCAAAATCAACATTAACATTCAATACTTCCATTAATTGTTTTTGAATTTCTAAAACAACATTTGTGTTTTTAGCACCACCGCTGTTTAATTCAATTTTTACTTTTGGAAATCCTTTTCCGTTTGGATAACCTGCTTCAGCCAATAATTTTTTTGCTTTTTCAGCATCAAAATCATATCCGGTAATTTTTGTAATGTCATATCCCTTGAAAGAAGGAGGAGAGATGCCATTAATTGCAGGGCCATAAGCTTCACCTTTCAAAACATCTTCAACAATTTTATTTCTGTTTATCGCATAAGAAAATGCTTGACGAACTTTAATATTGTTAAAGGGTTCTTTTGTCATGTTGAACTCATAATATTGACTTGCCATCTCAGGTGAACGCTCCAATACATATTTGGGTGGTTTGTTTTGGAAATCAGCAATTTGACTCTCAACCATGTCTTTGATTGACTCAGAAGGTAATCCGATAACCATATCTAAATTTCCGCTTTGGAAATTATCTAATTCTTGTTTTTTTGTAGGAAGGAAGCTGATAATAACTGAATCAAGGAAAGGCAATTGATTTCCTAAAGAATCTTTTCCATGGTAGTTCTCGTTTCTTTTTAATAAGGCCTTATCAGCAGCTCCATTTTCTACGTATATGAATGGACCGGTTCCGACTTTCATGTCTGTTCCGTATTTTTCATAAGCTTCTTTAGCAATAACACTTGTAGAAGGAGATGCTAAAGCAAATAAGAAAGATGTGCTTGGGGAAGTTAATGTAATTGAAATAGTGAAATCATCAGCAGTTTTAATTCCATCAATAGAACCGCTAGGCTTGCCTTTGCTTGCATCAAAAAATTTGTTTGCACCAACAACACGGTCTTTGAAAGTAGCGGCAAAATTTGAATTGTCCTTACTATCAGTACAAAGTAATTCAAATGCATATTTAAAATCTGAAGATTTTACCTCTCTGCCTTTTCCGTCAGGAAAACATTCATTATCCTGGAACATAACTCCTTTTTTTAGATGAAAAGTGTATGTAGTTCCAGCTGCATCTATTTCCCATTTTTCAGCCAAGCTAGCAATGATGGTTAGGTCTTTCGGGTTGAATTTTACTAATCCTTCATATATTTGATTAGCAATATGCGCTGATCCGATATCGGTTATTCCGGCAGGATAAAGTGTTTGAAATTGCTCGGTTTCATTGATTCGCAGTGTTCCGCCATAAACTTTGTCGCCTTTTGCAACTCTTTCTGACCCGCCTTCACTCGTAGAATTTGAGCAAGAGCTGAATAGTACTGCAACAGTTAAGATAAAGAAGAAGGATTTTTTCATAAGATATTGTTGATATTATTGACTAATAAAGCGTGAGCTGTTGTTTAAATTAAATGCAAGATTAGTGCATCTTTCACAAACATGCAAGTAAATATACAAAAAATCTCCGATTTTAGCTATTCGGCTAAAATCTTTGATTTTAGTTTATGAGAGTTGTTCTTCGTATGACAAATTTGTTTAAATTTGCGATGAATTTTAAAAATAATGGTTTTTTATTTTGAAATTTCTAAATAAGATTATAATATTGCGTTCGAAAATACAGGACAGCAAAATAAAAGGTTCTTATTTTTAACATAAAATACAATGAAAAAAATACTGTTTGCCGCTTTTAGTTTATTTGTTTCATCTTCGGTTTTTGCTGTGGGAGTAATAGTGCTGGAAGGAAACTATCAGGGAAAAAATCTTTATATTCAAAATCCATTTGCTGGTTCTGGTGTTGGTTTTTGTGTGCAGGAAGTTAGAGTTAACGGAAATCTTACAACAGATGAGATTGCCTCAAGTGCTTTTGAAATTGATTTTCGTAATCTTCAATTAAAGGTTGGCGATAAAGTAGAAGTAAAAATTACCCATAAAGACGATTGCAAGCCCAAAGTATTAAATCCGGAGGTGTTAAAGCCTAAAAGTACGTTTGAAGTTGTTAATATGGCAGTTGGTTCAGATATGACTTTTAAATGGTCTACTAAAGGTGAAACAGGAAAATTAACATATACTATTGAGCAGTTTCGTTGGAACAAGTGGGTAAAAGTAGGTGAAGTTGAAGGAATCGGAACTCCCGATGTAAATAATTATTCTTTTTTAGTTGCTCCTCACTCTGGTAAAAATCAATACCGCGTTAAGCAAGTCGATTACACAGGACAACCTAAATTGTCTAAAACTGTTGATTATAATTCTTCTTCTCCTGAAATTACTTTTAGTCCTGCTAAAGTTTCTAAAGAAATTGGTTTTTTTGCCGGCAGTACACCAACAGAAACAATGTTTGAAATTTATGACCAATTTGGTAATATTGTGAAACGAGGCTTCTCATCTACTGTTGATGCTTCTAATCTTGCAAAAGGTGCATATTACCTGAATTACGATAGTAAAATGGGTGAGTTCATTAAAAAATAATTTTAAGAATTAGCTCCAATTAAAATAGTTAAAAAAATCCCGGTTTTATCGGGATTTTTTTTTGCAATAATCTAAACCTCCTTATAAATGCTAAAAATTGAACACATTGGTATTGCCGTTAAAAATATCGGACAATCGAACGACCTGTTCTCAAAATTGTTTGGTAAAGCACCATACAAGCTCGAAAAAGTAGAAAGCGAAGGCGTTTCTACCTCTTTTTTTATGATTGGTGAAAACAAGATCGAATTGTTGGAAGCAACCAATCCAGAGAGCCCTATTGCAAAATTCATTGAAAAGAAAGGCGAAGGAATTCATCATATTGCATTTGAAGTAGAAGATATTCAGATCGAGATGAAACGGTTACAGGCAGAAGGTTTCGTATTGTTATCAGAACATCCGAAAAAAGGTGCGGATAATAAACTAATTTGTTTTTTACACCCCAAAGGGACGAATGGTGTTTTGATTGAGCTGTGCCAGGATATAAAGGCTTTATAATAAAGAAGCATCGCTGTTGCGATGCTTCTTATACTTGGTGGGCCCACTTGGAATCGAACCAAGCACCCACAGATTATGAGTCTGTTGCTCTAACCGAATGAGCTATAGGCCCTTTTTGCATTGCTACAAAAATAGGAAGGCGAAATTATAAATTTACTACGAA
>JBILYL010000296.1:0-3635 GCA_044377775.1 Bacteroidia bacterium | reverse complement strand
CGCACTACTTCAGCCATATTTCTTATTTTGTATTTAGAAATTTTTGATTTAGGATTTTCTTAAAAAATTACTCCATAATGTATGGGTAATCTGTTTGTGTATAAACATCTTTGTACAATTCATCTGTTGTCGGGTATGGAGAATCCTCACCAAACTTAACCGATTCAGCAACAATATCATCCACATTTTTTTCAGCCGCTTCGATTTCCGCATCAGTCATCCATTTATTTTTTTTGATGGTCGCTAACACTTTTTCAATCGGATCTTGCGCTTGATATTCTTTCACTTCATCTTTCGAACGATATGTCTGAGCGTCACTCATTGAGTGACCTTTGTAACGATAGGTTTTCATCTCAAGTAATGTAGGACCATCTCCTTTTCGGGCACGGTTAACGGCTTCTTCAATGGCTTCATGAACCGCCTCGCAGGTCATACCATCAACAGCATAAGAAGGCATTTCGTAAGACAAACCTAATTTCCAAAGATCATGAACATTAGAAGTACGTTCAACAGAAGTACCCATTGCATAATTATTATTTTCAATAATGAAGATCACCGGTAATTTCCAAAGCATAGCCATATTGAATGCCTCGTGTAAAGCACCCTGACGAACAGCTCCGTCACCCATGTAACAAAGCGTTACATTATCATTACCATTGTATTTATCCGCAAATGCGATACCTGCGCCCAAAGGAATTTGTCCGCCAACAATACCATGACCGCCAAAAAAGTTGAATTCTTTCGAAAAGATGTGCATCGACCCACCTTTACCCTTAGAGCAACCGGTTACTTTTGCCATCATTTCAGCCATAATATATTTAGGGTGTAATCCTCTTCCGATCGGATGAGCATGATCACGGTATGCAGTAATTACGCGGTCTTCTCTGCGCAAAACAGATTCCGATCCTGCAACAAGAGCTTCCTGGCCGATATACAAGTGGCAAAATCCACGGATTTTTTGCTGAATATAAAGATGACCTGTTTTTTCTTCAAATTTTCGCATCAGCAACATCGATTCAAACCATTTGATATAGGTATCTTTGCTGAACTTGGTGGTTGATTTTTTTTCTGCCACAGGTGTTGCTTTTTTTGTTTTACTAACTACTTTTTCCATTGTATACAGTTTGTGTAGAACTACAAATTTAACAATATTAATTCTAATCCCAAATCCATGGTTCCTTATTGCAAAATCTTACTAAATCAGCCTCTTTTTAAGGCTTCAGCCTTGAACATAAAAGGAAGCAGGTCGGCAATACTTTCCATCACCCTTATTTTGCCTGTTTCCCCTGCCAAAATAATGCGGATATTTTTGTGATGACGCATCTCATATTCCGACATGGCCTGACGACAAGCACCGCAAGGAGAAAGAGGTTCATCAACATGAAACTGTTTTGATTTACATGTAACGGCAATTACTTTGATCGCAACATTCGGATACTGTGCTCCTGCAGCATAAATAGCAACACGTTCGGCACATAAACCACTTGGATAAGCTACATTTTCCTGATTATTTCCGCTAACGATAACTCCGTTTTCTAAAAGCAAAGCAGCTCCTACAAAAAAATTAGAATAGGGAGCATACGCCAAATCACTTGCCTCACGTGCTTTCTGCAACAGATCTTGTTCCAACGAACTTAATTCAGAGTCAGAATCATATTCTGTAAATGCGATATTTAATTCTTTCTTTATCATTTTTAGAATGCTATTTAACTCAAAGATAATGGAATTCACTCAACAGCCTTATGATCTTCAAAAACAATTTAATCTATTAAAAGTTTACGATGTGTTAATACATACTTTTAAATTCGGCAGTTGTGATACAAAATACAATTCGTTGAAACATTTAATTAAAGAAACAAATCATCCGTCACCTACAAATTAGTTTTAATCACCTCAATATTGATCTTTATGTAAAATTCATTTCCACTTTTGATTTACATTTGTATTAATGAACTCAAAAATCAACAAGATAATCATTCACACAACAGGCTGTTTAGCTTTGTTAGCGCTTCCTTTATTATACACACCGGATCTTTCTTCAGATCTTGAATTCATCAGATCCAGAGGATTTCAGCGTGATCTATTTTTTTCAATCTACCTTATTTTATTTTTTTACCTGAGTTATTTCATTCTTGTACCCAAACTTTATTTCAACAAAAAGTACATTTCTTTTTTTTCCATTTCTCTTATCTGCTTTCTATTTATTTACACATCTACATTACTGTTCTTTCCCAGACCCCTTCCACTCCAAGGACCTCCGCCTCATATGGCAACAGAGCATGTCCACAATGGAATGCCACCTCCAGCCTTTTATTTCTTTAATGAATTCAGAAAACATTCTCTTCAGTTTTTAATCGTTTTTATTTTTTCATTAATGCTGAAAATAAACAACCGGTGGAAAAAATCTGAAAAAGAAAAACTGGATGCCGAATTATCTTACTTAAAAGCACAGATCAATCCTCACTTTTTATTTAATACTTTAAATAGTATTTATTCTTTGGCAATTGTTAAATCGGATGATGTTGCTGCATCTATTGTAAAACTATCGAACATGATGCGATATGTTCTAAGTGAAAGTTCTAATCAATTTGTAATTCTTGAAAAAGAGATCGAATACATCCGTAATTACATCGAATTACAGCAAATTCGGTTTGGAAGCTTTATCCAGTTTGAATGTATTATAACCGGAGATCCTAGAAACAAAAAGATTGCACCGTTAATTCTTATTCCCTTCATAGAAAACGCATATAAACACGGGGTGAATGCGGAAGACAATTCTGTGATCAAAATCAATATTGACATTACAGAAACACAATTATTTTTGCAGGTTAAAAACAATAAAGTATTTGTTCAGCGGAGTGAAGAATTAAAAAGCGGGCTTGGTGTTGAGAACACAAAAAACAGATTGCAACACATTTATCCTGCAAAGCATTCACTTGTCATTAATGATACAGAAAAAGAATATTCGGTTTCACTTACATTAATTTTAAAATGATAAAAGCGATCGCAATAGACGATGAGATTCCGGCATTAAAAATCATTGAAAATTTTTGTGAACGGACAGGACTTATCGAATTACAAAAAACATTTTCAAAACCGAATGAAGCGATTAAGCATCTTCGCAAATTTCCAACGGATCTGCTTTTCCTGGATATTAATATGCCTTCGATGTCGGGCATAGAACTCTACAAATCGATCGAACAAAACACAATGGTTATTTTCACAACGGCATACAGCGAATATGCGGTAGAAGGATTTAACTTAAATGCAATTGACTACCTCCTCAAACCCTATACCTATGAACGTTTTTTACAGGCTGTAAACAAAGCGAACGACCTTTCTTCAACTCCTGTAACTTTAGATAAAAATCAGGAACAATATCTTTTTGTACGCGCAGATTATAGCCTTGTTAAAATTGCAATAAATGACATTCTATTTATTGAAGGATTGGATGATTATTTAAAAATCCACATTACCAATACAAACAAACCTGTTGTTGCCCGGATGACAATGAAAGGTATAATGGAAAAATTATCTGCTGCAGAATTCATCCGTGTTCACCGATCGTTTATTATTCCTTTCAGTAAAGTTGAAAATGTAAGAAAGAAGGTAATTTCCATAGGAGGCAAAGAGAT
>JBILYL010000057.1:0-10747 GCA_044377775.1 Bacteroidia bacterium | reverse complement strand
AATTTGTATATTTGCAGTATTAAACTTAAAAACCCTTAAAAAATGATTAGAAAAATGACATTCGGATTAATTGCAGCAGCTGCAATTGGCGCATTTGCTTTTACAACACCAAAAGCATCAACAGTAAATTATTCAATAGACACAAAAGCAACAACTGCAACGTGGTTAGCTAAAAAAGTAACCGGACAGCACGAAGGTGGTGTTGCTATTTCTAAAGGAAATATTGTTTCTGATGGAAAAAACATTACAGGCGGTTCATTTGAAATAGACATGACCACTATCAGTTGTACTGATATTACAGACAAAGAATACAATGGGAAATTGCTGGGACATTTAAAAGGAGATGATTTTTTCAGTGTTGAAAAAAATCCAACGGCTAAATTCGAATTGACAAAAGCAACTTTAAAATCTGCTAATGATTACGATGTAACTGGTAAATTAACCATCAAAGGAATAACGAATGAAGTTACTTTTCCAGCGATGATTAAAATGGATGCTAAAACGTTTGTTACCGTTGCTAAAATTATGGTGAACCGTACAAAATTTGATATTAAATATGGTTCTGCTAGTTTCTTCGAAGGTATTGGTGATAAAGCGATCAATGACGAGTTTGAATTGAACATAAATATAGTGGCTGCTGCAAAATAAGAATTTGGCTTAGATTAAAATTTGAAAATCCCCTTCCAGTTTAACGGATGGGGATTTTTTTATTTTTAATTGTATCCTTTATTAGATGATCATTGCGAGGAACGAAACAATCTTTCCTAATTGTGTCGATTCTCCTTATCGTGAGAGATTGCCACCTCCTGTGAAGGTAAGGGACTCGCAATGACGCTCAGTAAAAACAATTCCATTCCTAATCACCGTTTACTTAATTACTTTTTACCTCTTAATAGCTAAGTCCCCACTGGCAAATAATACCACCCATAATACCAAGGCAAAGTATCCAGTAGCCGCAATTCACTGCGATGTACTTAAATCCTTTTCGTTCAAAGAGTGCATTTGTTCCCATCACCGGAAGTACAAAGAATAATCCAGCCATAATACCATGAAACATTCCATGCTTGAAGGTGCGGAAATTACTTCCATGCTTCGACATAAAATCTTTGAAATACTTTGCTCCTTCAGAGTTGATCGGATCAGCCATAGTATCGGGAGTTGCAAGGGTTGAGAATACGCCCATTTGATGAATGGTGATTGGCATGAGCGACATTGCCAATAAAAAACTAAGCACTAATGACACTCCGAAGATTACAGCCATGTTGCCGCCTTTCATCTTGTCTTCTGTCATACCAGCAGCATCCATCCATACTTTCCCTAACACTTTAGGATTATACCAGATTAAGCCAAGTATCATCGGTACAAGTGCTGCTAAAAAAACAAAAAGAAAATTAATTTTAATATCCATGAGTTAGAGTTTTGGTTCAATCAAAAATAAACCAATTCAGCAGATTTTAGCTTTCCGCTTATCACAAATTATTAAAAAAGGAGTGTTTATAAAAGAAAGAATTTTTAATTAGAATATTGAAAGGCTGTGCTAATCAACGCTATTTAATAATGGTTAATTTATTGGAACCAACCTTTTTACCAATTATGGAATTATAAACAAAAATGCCTCAGCACTTTTGAAAGTGATAAGGCATTAAATAATTAATTATAAAATTATTGTCCGTGACAATTTTTATATTTTTTGCCGCTGCCACAAGGACAAGGATCATTTCTTCCGATCTTTTGTTCTACACGCACCGGTTGAGCTTTCACTTTTGGCTGTTCTTCATCCGGATTGTTAGTGTTTGTTCCTACTTCCGTTCTTGTGGTTTGCGTTTGTTGCTGACGTTGTGGCGCTTGCACTCTTGCCTGCTGCACACTATTCTGAACTTCATTCGGAAGATTTGCACGCATCAAAAAGGATACGATCTCTTTGTTTACAGCGGTCATCATCAACTTAAACAACTGGAACGATTCAAACTTATAGATCAGTAAAGGATCTTTTTGTTCGTAGACTGCGTTTTGAACCGACTGTTTCAAGTCGTCCATTTCACGCAAGTGTTCTTTCCAGGCATCATCAATCATCGAAAGAGCGGTTCCTTTTTCCAAACCTAAAACAAGTTCGCCAGCATTGGTTTCGTATGCACGTTTTAAATTAACCACCACTTGCAATGTTTTGATTCCATCGCTCATAGGAGTTACAATGTTTTCAAAAGAAGAACCTTGATTTTCAAAAACATCTTTTACAACAGGGAATGATTTTGTTTTAATAAATTCATTTTTTGCGTTGTAATGTGTTTGCGCTTTGTGATATAATTTTTCAACCAGTTCATCGTGTTTAAATTCAGAGAAACCATTTTCATCAATAGGTGACTCGATAGAAAGCACACGTAAAACTTCGATATTAAATCCTTCGAAATCTTTCATCTCGTGATACTCTGTCACAATAGATTCACATGTATCATAGATAGAGTTCGCGATATCGATCGACAAACGCTCACCAAACAATGCGTGTCTGCGTTTTTTGTAGATCACCTCACGCTGAGAGTTCATCACATCATCGTATTCGATCAAACGCTTACGAGTACCAAAGTTATTCTCTTCGACTTTTTTCTGAGCACGTTCAATGGACTTGGTGATCATAGAATGCTGAATCACTTCACCTTCCTGAATTCCCATTCTATCCATCAGTTTGGCAATACGTTCCGAACCGAATAAACGCATCAGATCATCTTCCAAAGAAGCAAAGAACTGTGATGATCCTGGATCACCCTGACGACCAGCACGACCGCGTAACTGGCGATCCACACGTCTGGACTCATGACGTTCGGTTCCTATGATCGCTAAACCACCTGCATCTTTCACACCTGCACCAAGCTTAATATCGGTACCACGACCAGCCATATTGGTTGCGATCGTAACCGTACCTGCTTGTCCGGCTTCCTGCACAATTTCAGCTTCACGCTGATGCATTTTCGCATTCAACACATTGTGTTTGATACCGCGTAATTTCAACATACGGCTCAACAATTCAGAGATCTCTACAGAGGTTGTACCAACAAGCACCGGACGACCTTGTTCCACGCATTTTCCAACCTCATCGATCACCGCATTGTATTTTTCACGTTTTGTTTTGAAAACAAGATCTTCGTAATCTTTACGTTGAATTGGTCTGTTGGTAGGAATTGCTACCACATCCAATTTATAAATATCCCAAAACTCACCCGCTTCTGTTTCAGCCGTACCGGTCATACCGGAAAGCTTTGTGTACATACGGAAATAATTTTGCAACGTAACAGTCGCGTATGTTTGAGTTGCTGCTTCTACTTTAACATTTTCTTTCGCTTCAATCGCCTGATGCAAACCATCAGAATATCTTCGGCCTTCCATAATACGGCCGGTTTGCTCATCCACAATTTTAATTTTGCCATCCATGATCACATACTCCACATCAATTTCAAACAAAGTGTATGCTTTCAATAATTGATTGATGGTATGAACACGTTCCGATTTAATCGAAAAATCGCGGATCAGTTCTTCTTTGCGTGCCGCTTTCTCTTCCAGCGTCATTGTTGACTTTTCAAGAGCAGCGATTTCACTTCCTACATCAGGCAAAACAAAGAATTTTGCATCTTCAGATGAAGTAGAGATTAGTTCCAAACCTTTCTCCGTTAATTCGATAGAATTATTTTTTTCATCGATCACAAAAAACAATTCAGCATCCACCTTGTGCATATCACGTGATTGATCCTGCAAATAAAAATTTTCTGTTTTTTGAAGTTGTGCTCTGATACCCGCTTCACTAAGGAACTTGATCAAGGCTTTGTTTTTCGGCAAACCTCTGTAAGCACGAAGCAAAGCAACACCACCTTCTTTTTCTTTTCCTTCTGCTAATAATTTTTTAGCATCGATCAAAGCAGTATTGATGTATGTTTTTTGTGCGTTTACAATTTTTTCAATTCGGGGTTTCAGCGGAGCGAACTCCTGATTATCACCTTTAGGAGTGGGACCGGAAATAATTAAAGGCGTACGAGCATCATCGATCAATACACTATCCACCTCATCCACAATTGCATAATTGTGTTTACGCTGAACAAGATCTTCCGGCACGCGCGACATATTATCACGCAGGTAATCAAAACCAAATTCGTTATTTGTACCAAATGTGATGTCTGCCAAATATGCTCTTCTGCGTTCTTCAGAATTCGGTTCATGTTTATCGATGCAATCAACAGTTAATCCATGAAATTCAAACAGAGGACCGTTCCATTCAGAGTCACGTTTTGCCAAATAATTATTTACAGTAACAACGTGAACACCTAATCCGGTAAGAGCATTTAAATAAACAGGAAGCGTACCAACCAATGTTTTTCCTTCACCAGTTCCCATCTCAGAAATTTTCCCTTGATGCAAAACAATACCACCGATCAACTGCACATCATAATGCACCATGTCCCAGGTAACATCATTCCCGGCAGCTTTCCAGGTATTTGACCACAAGGCTTTATCGCCTTTTATCTGAACAGAATCGCGCTTTGCAGCAAAATCACGATCAAGAGCAGAAGCAGTAACTTCTAGAAAAGGATTTTCTTTTAAGCGTTTTGCTGTTTCTTTAATTACGGCAAATGCTTCCGGCAAGATCTCATCTAAGATCTCTTTATTATTTTTTTTGATCGTATTTTCCAGTTCATCAATCTCTTCGTAAAGCTTTTCTTTAGCTTCTACTTCCATAGCAGGATCAGCATCAATCTTTTTACGGATATCTTCAATTTGTCCGTTCTCTTTTTCAGAATGATCAACAATCCGTTTTTTAAATTCGGTTGTTTTACCACGCAATTGATCATTGCTTAAAGAAGCAAGCTTCGCATATTCAACTAATATCTGATTAACAATCGGTTGTATTTCTTTTAAATCTCTATCGGATTTTGTACCGAACAATTTAGAAAGGCTTTTGGTAAAAATATCTAACATTATATAATCGTTTTTTTATTATCAATTCAATACCCGATTGCGATCGGGATGCAAAAATAGCTATTTTTTAGCTCAATTTCCGGAAATTATTCATCCGGGTAAATACCTTATCAAAAGAAGAGTAAAAGCATTAAAAAGAATTCAAACTTCGGAGCGCACTAGTCAAAAGTTATACCTATTGATAAAAGCATGACAAATTAACAGACAAACATCCGATTTTAAGTGAAGTAAGTCTGCAATCCGGGTGATAAAAAAGGAATCCGGCAATGAGAAGGATCAAAAAAAGAGAGGGGCATGTTACGCAAAAAAAATCCTCACACGGAAAGTGTGAGGATTTTTTTAATCATTCAAATATGATTAATATTCATCTTCATTAAAGAAGAAATCTTCTTTTGTAGGATAGTCAGGCCAGATCTCTTCGATGGATTCATAGATCTCACCTTCGTCTTCGATCTCCTGAAGATTTTCAATAACTTCCATTGGTGCTCCGGAACGGATAGCAAAGTCAATTAATTCATCTTTAGATGCCGGCCAAGGCGCATCTTCTAAGTTTTTTGCTAATTCGAGTGTCCAATACATAGTGTTCGTTTTGAATTTAGAACGTAAAAACTTTTCAGTTGTTACATTTGAAAATATTATTTTTACTTTTTAATAATCAGTCGATTTTTCTGCAAAAGTAAAAATTAATTCCACTTATCAACGTGTCAAAGTACATTTTTTATTAATTGCCTGAAAACAAAGGGAATCAAAGAAGACTAGGATAGAAAAAAAATCCGGAATTACATTCTCGCCTTCCAGGGAATTTCTTCTGCATTTAAATCGTGAGACAGTTTCCGGGAAAGCACAAATAAATAATCGCTGAGACGGTTGAGGTATTTAACAACCAATTCAGAAACAAAACTCTCTTCAGAAAGATGAATTGTTAAACGTTCTGCTCTCCGGCAAACGCAGCGGGCAAGATGACAAAAAGAAACAGTTGTATGACCACCGGGCAGAATGAAGGATCTCATTTCGGGCAATGTTTCATTCATTTTATCCATTTCCTTTTCCAACAATTCTATATCCGATTCGTGCAGATCAGGGATCTTCATTTTTGATTTTTCGGGATCGGAAGCCAGTGATGAGCCGATCGTAAATAAGCGATCCTGAATTTCGATCAGGATCATTTTCGAATGATCATCGATCTGCTGATCGCGGATCAAGCCGATATAAGAGTTCAATTCATCAACGGTACCGTACGATTCAATACGAATATGATGTTTCGGAACACGTGTTCCGCCAATCAGGGACGTTTGTCCTTTATCGCCTGTTTTTGTATAGATCTTCATTGTATTGTCAATTTGAATTTGAAACCGGAAAGTATAAAACACTTCGCATCTATAAACAAGCAGGAAGTAACGATCTGGAAATTAATTTTAGTGCATCACTCTGTTACTTACAATCGTGATGTTATCGTTTTTATAATCGCGCTCCACTACTCCATCTTTCAAACGAACGATGCGATGTGCGTGTTGAGCAATATCTTCCTCATGCGTTACAAGGATAATTGTATTTCCATTTTTATGGATCTCCTCAAACAAACCCATAATTTCAACGGATGTTTTCGAATCCAAATTACCTGTAGGCTCATCCGCTAAAATAATTGCAGGGTTGTTGACCAAGGCTCTGGCGATAGCAACACGCTGGCGCTGACCACCGGAAAGTTCATTTGGCCGGTGCAAGATACGATCACCCAAACCTACCTGTTCCAATACCTCTTTACCACGTTTGATGCGATCAGCCTTACTATATCCGGCATAGATCAATGGTAATATAACATTATCAAGAGCGGTAGAACGCGGTAATAAATTGAACGATTGAAAGACAAAACCAATTTCTTTATTACGCACCTCAGCCAAATCATTGTCAAGCATCTTCGCAACTGCCAGATCATTAAGAATATATTCTCCGCTTGAAGGACTATCGAGACAACCAAGAATATTCATCAAGGTAGACTTTCCGCTACCGGAAGGACCCATCAAAGCGACATATTCGTTCTTGAATATTTCCAATGAAACCGAACGCAAGGCATGAATTTCTTCCGTTCCGATCTTGTATGCTTTTGCAATATTTGAAAGCTTGATGATTGATTTCATACTATAAATTAAGAGAATACATTTTACAGATAACGAATAAAAAAAACGAATTTACGAATCTAAATGCAAACTTGGTTCAGATAAGGAATGAAAAAACGGAATTATGAAAACGTACAAAAAGAAGCGCCAGTTTTTTACTACTTTTTCCGGACCTAATACCGGATCACAAAATGCTCCTTCACTTGTTCTTTTCTGAAAAATACAATTCCAAAATAAAACAGGTCGATGGTAACGGTCACGCGGTCGTTGTTTTTAATTTCCTGCCAGGCCTCCTTCATTTCGTCTGACCAATAAATATCATCAAAAACAAAAACAGAATGCTCCGATGCTTTTTCAAGACATTGTTCAAAATAGTTAATTGTCGGGATCTTCCTATGATTTCCATCAAAAAAGACAAAATCCAGTTGATCAATTTTTTTTAATACTTCCGGTAAGCGGTCATCAAAATTTCCGGTCAGCTGTTCAATATTGAATAATTCCAACTTTTTAAAATTTTGTCCGGCAATAGCAGCAATCTCTTTGCATCCTTCAATGGTGATCAATTTTGAACGTGAGTTGGCGGAAGCCATATACGCAGAGCTGATACCCAGAGAGGTACCAAGTTCCAGAATCGTTGCCGGCTGAAAGTGATTCACCAAACGAAACAGGAGCTGCGCATATTTTTCAGGCTTTGCAGCCGCGTGCACAATTTCACTGATAGATTTAGATGTTTTATTTTGCAGATGAGATCCGGCACCCAGATCCACACAATTGAGTATCTTTTTTGAATGCATCAAGTCCTTCCGGAGATCTTCGATCGGCCGGTAACAATAAAATGCCTTTCTATTATAAATGGTACCCAGCAACAGGTCGAACAAAAATGGCGAGTGCACACCGTGCTCGTTGGTCGATTTTAATCTGTAAATCAGGTAGTTATACAACAATTTAAGCTTTTTCACGCTGTAAATTTAGTCAAAAAAATTACTTTAAAAGCAATGCAACCTAATGAAACAAGAATGCATCTGATATATACCGTTTTATCAAAGAAAAAGTGTTTCGAATACTAATATTATAGTATTTTTGTGTTTCGGCATTTTTATTAAAGCATTAATTTTAAACAGCTTAAGATATATTAAAACAAATAAAAGAACCATGTTAAAAAAAATATTCATTTTTTTTGGAATAACAGCACTTCTGAGTCTTGCTCCGAAATTCGCTATTGGGTCTCACATCGCTGGGGGGGAAATTACATATTCTTGCCTGGGGGGGAATCAATATCAGATCAATTTAAACCTGTTTGTAGACTGTTTAGGATTTGATCCCGGTGCGACACAAACCATAAACTTCACAAGTACTTGCGGGGGAACCGCAACGCTTAGTGTACCTATCACACCTGCAACAACAGGAGGATTAGAAATTTCTCAGCTTTGCCCATCATCACTTCCACTCAGTACTTGCAGTGGCGGAACCTTACCGGGGATGTGGTTATTCAGTTATACCGGAGTTGTAACATTAGCGCCTCCTTGTGATACCTGGACCATGAGCTGGTCGACATGCTGCAGAAACAGTGCGATCACCAATGTTACCAGTTTCAACTATTATATTGAAGCGACACTAAACAGCGGAACAGCGCCTTGCAACAGTTCTCCTCAATTTACAGCACAACCGATCCCTTATGTTTGTTTGGGTCAGACAGTAAATTATAGCTACGGAGTTGTTGAACCCGATGGCGATTCATTATTTTATTCACTGATTCCTGCTTTAGACGCAGCTGGTTTACCGGTTACTTATGCAGCAGGTTATTCCGGAACATCACCAATTCCGGGAATCACCATTGACCCTGTTACCGGCTTAGTGACATTTACTCCGGGTTTATTAGGGAATTTTGTGGTAGCGATATTAGTGCAAGAGTACGATGCTGCGGGAAACCTTGTTGGTACCGTTATGCGCGACATTCAGTTTGTTGTCCAAAACTGTACAAACGTTGTTCCTTCATCTACAGGCGGTTCCATCACCAGCTTTGGAGGAAGTGCCGTACAAACCGGACCCTACAGTATAGAAATGTGTGCCGGCAATTGTTTCAACTTTACAGCTGTTTATACAGATACGAATCCAACAGACGTTCTGACATTCATTTCAAATATTTCCGCGGCACTTCCGGGTGCTGTTATCACTTCAGCAGGAACAAATCCATTGACATTAAATGTAAACTGGTGTTCACCTGCCGGAACGATGGGACAAAATCTTACGTTCACCATTACCATTCAGGATGGGGCATGCCCAATTCAGGGACAGCAAGTATTTGTATACAATGTGAACATTCTGGATGCAACCACTGCAAGTCCGGATATCACGATCTGCGGAACACAAACAGCAGCCCTTAACGCATACGGAGGAAGTATTTTCAACTGGACAGTTGTTTCCGGCCCACCGATGACACCTGCAAATTTCTCTTGTAATCCTTGTGCAAATCCGGTTGCATCACCAACTGCAACAACTACCTATCAAGTTGTGAGTAACCTAAGCGGAACATGTGATAATATAGATACCGTTACTGTTTTTGTGGTTCCGGGATTCACTTATAACGTAACACAAAGTTCAACCAACTCTTGTTTACAGGATCCTGTTCAATTGGATGTAAACACTTTTTCACCTGCAGGAGCGTATACCTTTTCATGGAGTCCGGGAACGAACTTAAGCAGTTCAACCATTGCCAATCCGGTAGCCACATTTATTGCACCGGGAACATACACCTACACAGTAACAGTAACCAGTCCGTTTGGCTGTGTTCAAACAACCACGGTATCTATTTTTGCAGCACCTGCATTTGCCCCACAAATAACAGCTTATGGCGACACTACATTTTGTGCCGGTGGAACAGCGAACTTAACAATGGTGTTTGACGGAGGTTCTACTCCACCAACATGCGGATTAAGCGCAACGGGCGGATGTGGCGGAACTTCAATTGCAGGAACCGTTGGTACAGGAACAGCTGTAAATACAGCGACTACATGGCCGGCAATTTTTGGAAACTGGTATACATCTACAAAACACCAGATGCTATTTACTGCAGCGGAATTAAATGCTGCAGGAATTACAGGTGGAAAAATTGATCAGCTCGACTTTAATGTAACCATGATAAACGGAATCACTACGTATCATCAATTTACCATTAAAATGGGATGTACAAGTCTTTCCGCATTGGGAACAACCTGGGAATCGGGATTGGTACAGGTATTTAATCCGGCAACCGTTAATGTTGCAATCGGATGGAATACAATGATCCTGAATAACGCATTTGAATGGGATGGTTTATCTAATATTATTGTTGAAGTATGTAGTACTGAAGGTCCTCCGTATTCCAACTATACACAAAGCTGTATCTCACCTTATACCACCACAACATTTACGTCTTGCTTATACAGTTATACCGATTCGTTTGACATGTGTCCCGATCTTACCAACTGGATCACTGCAACAAACAACCGTCCGAATGTAAAATTCCACTATTGTTCAATTGTACCGAACCCTGCAAACTTCACGTATCTGTGGACACCTGCAATTGGTGTAATTGCGAATTCAACAGCACAAAACACGACAGGAACACCTGCTACATCACTTGATTACGTGATCACTGTAACGGATATTGCTGGTGGATGTTTTGATACAGACAC
>JBILYL010000056.1:0-10813 GCA_044377775.1 Bacteroidia bacterium | reverse complement strand
TCAGGAAGATTACTTGCCGTAGAAACTTCAACACCGACATACACAAAAATAGCGATCATCCCCAACACCAATTGCGGATATTTCAATGCGCTTTTTTTATCCGCATCCTTTTTTGAAGTAACTGAATCATCAGATAAGGTTTCAATCCGGTTGGGAATGGAAGAGAATTTAAAGATCACTGCTACAATTAAAAAAGCTCCGCCTAAGATCAGATAAGGAATCTTGATATTTTCTATACTCAACGATGCTGTACCTGAAACAGCAACAGAACCGAAGATGGCAAAACTCAACAACAAAGGTCCGATAGTTGTTCCTACATTATTCACTCCACCTGCCAAACTCAAGCGCTGCGATCCTGTTTTTGAATCGCCCATGGTAATTGCAAGCGGATTGGCAGCGGTTTGCTGCAAAGAAAAGCCGAGCGCAACAATAAATAAACCGGAGATCATTAATGGGAAAGACACATTGTCTGCCGCTGGAATAAACAAGAGCGTACCACATGCGGAAATTACTAGTCCGAGTGCAATACCATTCTTATATCCGATCCGGTTTAAAATATCCTGACCGATAATTTTTGAAACTATATAATAAATTACCGAACCAACTGTATAGGCTATATAAAAGGCCAAAGAGATTAGCTGCGCCTGTCCCTGGGTAAGATTTAATTTTTCTTTAAAAACAGGAATTAAAATATCATTACTGGCAGCAACAAAGCCCCAGAAAAAAAAGACAGAGATAAGCGTTATTAATGCTGAAGTTTTTGTTGAGTTATTTCCCATAAAATTGATTTTATATTTTACCCTAAAATAAGCTTATTATGATAAACGACAAACAGCAATTATTACTTTTTGTTAGTAATTGATGGTTCATTACTTTTTAAAACAAGTATACAAATTGATCAGTAACACAAAAACGTGTAAAAGAGAAACCCAAAATCGATGAATCAATTTCGGGTTTTGCATTTTTTTAAATAAAAATATAAATTTATTATTTATGAATCTATAACTTCAGACAAAATCCGATCGGCAGCTCCTACACGGCTTTTTACATACATCTTGGAGATCATTGAAGCCGTTTTCAACACCTGCTCATCACTTAACAACTGTATTGTTTTTTCAAATTCAAAAACATCGTTAATGGAAAATGCACCGCCCAATTTGATCAACTCTTTTGCCTCGGTAAATTTGTTGTAATTCGGACCAAAAATAACAGGCAAACCAAAAGTAGCTGCTTCCAGAATATTATGAATTCCTTTACCGAAGCCGCCTCCGATAAAAGCAATCGTTCCATATTGATAAAGTGAAGAAAGCATTCCGATATTATCAATTACCAATACTTCAGCATCCTTTATATTCACTTCAGTAGCATTTGAATAAAGCAGAACCGAAACAGAACTAAATCGCCCGACTATTGAATCGACATGAGCCTTATCGATCTCATGCGGTGCAAAAATCAATTTGAAATGATCCAATTTAAAACGTGAAATAATTTCCTCATCTTCTTTCCAGCTGCTCCCCACGATCAGCACTTTTTTATCAGCAGCAAACTGTTTTACCAGATCGATCTGCCTTACATTTGCCGCAACCTCAAACACTCTGTCGAAACGGGTATCTCCAGCCAGCGTAACATTCGAATATCCAATTGAATTCAACAAACTCACCGACTTTTCATCTTGAACATAAAAATGACTGAACGCACCTAATTGTTTGCGAAACCAAGCGCCTGTGCTTTTAAAAAAATGATGATCTTCTCTGAAGATCCCACTCACTAAATACGTTGGAATATTTTTACGTTTCAGTTGATTCAGGTAATTGAACCAGAATTCATATTTCACAAAAAAAACTTTTTCAGGCTTTACGATCTCAATAAACTTTTTTGCATTCGAAGGAGTATCCATCGGTAAATAAAAAATGTGATCTGCTCCTGAATAATTTTTCCGGATCTCGTAACCGGAGGGAGAAAAAAAAGTGAGTATAATTTTAACTGAGGGATTCTGCTTTTTCAACTTCTCCATCAATGGTCTGCCTTGCTCAAACTCGCCAAGAGAAGCACAATGAAACCAAATCAGCTGTTTAGATCCTGATCCACCTATTGCGGATTCAATTCGATCAAAAACATTTTTTCTTCCTTTAAGCCATAACGCTGCTTTCGGATTAAAAAGTGAAGCAATACGGATTGCCAGATAATAAGAGAAGATGGAAATATTATAAAAGAATCTCATTAATATGTATAGAATTCAAGAGGCGCTTTTTTATAAAGCGGAAGTATCCAGGCAATTTTCCCACCATATAAAATATCTACTCGTTTCTGAGTATCTTTTTTCATAAGATCATAATCGTAGCTTCTACGGCTCTGAGTAAAGCCTTCCATACATTCCAAACCGATGTAAAAATTCACCAATCGATTATTGCTCAGGTATAAATAGCCAAGATTCTGACTCAATAAAAAGCCGTTCGTTAAGCGGTCGTAACCTTTTTTGTATTCTTTTGAAAGTTGAGGAACGTTGTTTCCGATCGTCTCTATCCTTATTTTATGTTGAATAAATCCAGCTCCGATACTTAAAATAAATCCACTATTCGGATTCGGCTTTTTAAAGGCCAGCATTCTGCCGGCTGTCACTGAAACAGTAAATCCTCTTTCAAACAAACGAACATCGGCAAATTCACCATTTCCATTGATAATTCCGCCTGAAGGAGTAGAAATGCTATCAAAAAGACTTTCTTTTACTTCTTTACCGTAAATATAACTTCCGTTTATCCCAAATGACCAGTATTTTTTTGTCTTAAAATCTAGGTTTAAACCAACAGCCGAATTATCACCAAACCGAGTCTCCATATCGCCTGAACTAAACTGATAGCCATAAGATAAGCCCACATAAGGAGTATAAATAGAAGAGTCTTTTATACTTATCTGGGCAGATAAATTAAAAGACAAAACAAAAATAGGAATAATTAAAAAACAGACTTTCTTCATTTCAATAAAAATGTTTGTAAATATAAGGTTTTTAAACGAATTCAGGAGTCAAAAATTGCCCTCAGAATTTATATATTTTCACTATCTTCGCATTCTTATTTAAATCGCAAAAAACGAATGACAAAAACTGCAAAAAAAATTCAAATGGTTGACTTAAAAAGTCAATATGAAAAAATAAAAACTGAAGTGGATGCTGCTATCCAGAATGTATTGGACAATACCGCATTTATTAATGGTCCTGAAGTTAAATCTTTTCAGGCTGAACTGGAACAATATCTTGGAGTGAAACATGTAATTCCATGTGCTAACGGTACAGATGCCTTGCAGATAGCAATGATGGCACTTGATCTGAAACCGGGTGATGAAGTTATCACGGCCGACTTTACTTATGTTGCAACAGCCGAAGTAATTGCCTTACTTGGCTTAAAGCCTGTTTTGGTAGACGTTGTCCCTAACACATTTGAGATCGATGTAAACGCTATTGAAAAAGCAATTACCCCTAAAACAAAAGCAATTGTACCTGTTCACTTATTCGGACAATGTGCCGATATGGAAGCGATCATGGCCTTAGCGAAAAAGCACAATTTATATGTTATTGAAGATACTGCTCAAGCGATTGGCGCAAACTACACGTTTCCTGACGGCTCAACAAAAAAGGCGGGAACAATAGGAACAGTTGGTTGTACGTCTTTTTTTCCTTCAAAAAACTTAGGATGCTACGGTGATGGCGGTGCCATCTTTACTAATGATGACGCTTTAGCGGCTAAGATCAGAATGATCGCCAATCATGGCCAGTCTGTTCAATATGTGCACGATTCAATTGGTGTCAATTCCCGTTTGGATAGTATTCAGGCTGCCGTTTTGAGAATAAAATTACGCGACCTCGACAACTATGCTGCGGCTAGAAACAAAGCTGCAAATTACTACGACAAAGCATTTGCAAATCATCCCAAATTAAAAACACCTGCCCGAGCGACATTCTCTGACCACGTATTTCATCAGTATACACTGCAACTCAACGGAGTCGACAGAAATGCTTTTCGCGATTTTTTAGCCGGAAAGGAAATCCCTGCAATGATCTATTACCCGATTCCATTACATCTTCAGAAAGCATATTTAGATCCCCGCTACAAAGCAGGTGATTTTCCGGTAACTGAAAAACTGTGTGATTCGGTTGTTTCCTTACCAATGCACACCGAATTAGAAGAGGAAACGTTGAAATACATCACCGATTCGGTTTTGGAATTTTTAAATAAATAGTTTTTAGAATACAAAATAAATCTTACAAAAAACATGAATATAGCTGTAGTAGGAACTGGTTACGTTGGATTAGTTACAGGGACATGTCTCGCAGAAACAGGAAATCACGTTATCTGTGTTGACATCAATAAAGAGAAAGTGCAAAAAATGCAAGCAGGTGTTGTTCCCATTTATGAACCTCATCTGGATGTTTTGTTTGAGCGGAATATCAAACAAGGTCGATTAACCTTCACCACAAACTTAGCCGAGGCTATTGAAAAAGCAAAAATTATTTTTCTTGCATTGCCAACACCTCCGGGTGAAGACGGATCTGCTGATCTCAGTTACATCCTTGGTGTTGCAGATGATCTTGGTAAAATAATTAAAGACTACAAAGTAATCGTTGACAAAAGTACGGTTCCTGTAGGCACTGCCGACAAAGTTCGCGCTGCTGTTGCAAAAAATGCTACTGTTGAATTTGATATCGTTTCTAATCCTGAATTTTTACGTGAAGGTTTCGCTGTTGATGATTTCTTGAAACCTGACCGCGTTGTTATCGGAGCGAGTTCTGACAGGGCACGCAAAACAATGGAAGAGCTATACAAACCATATGTTCGTCAGGGTAACCCGATTATTTTTATGGATGAACGCTCTGCCGAATTAACAAAATATGCTGCAAATGCATTTTTGGCTACAAAGATCACGTTCATGAACGAAATTGCAAACATGTGTGAACTGGTTGGTGCCGATGTGGATGCTGTTCGTATTGGTATTGGCAGTGACGACAGAATTGGAAAACGTTTCTTGTTTCCTGGTATCGGATATGGTGGAAGTTGCTTCCCAAAAGATGTACAGGCATTAGCGAAATCTGCAGCTGAAGTAAATTACGATTTTAAAATATTAGAATCGGTAATGGAGATCAACGAAAAACAAAAAACAATTATCATCCCAAAAATAAAAAACTACTTCAACGGTGATCTGAAAGGTAAAAAAATTGCCGTATGGGGACTTGCATTTAAACCCGATACAGATGATATCCGAGAAGCACCTGCATTATACATCATTGATGAATTGCTGAAAGCCGGAGCAATTGTTTCTGCTTACGATCCGGAGGCGATGAACAATGTCAGAAAATTAGTGGGCGATACAATTAATTTTGCAATGGATGAATATGATGCGCTGAGAGATGCGGACGCATTAGTAATTGCCACAGAATGGAGTTTATTCAGAACTCCCGATTTTGAAAAAGTTTCTTCTCTGTTAAAAAACAAAGCAATTTTTGATGGTAGAAATCTATATGGCATCGACCAAATGAAAGAATTAGGTTTCTATTACACAAGTATCGGAAGAGAAACCGTAAAATAAAAAACATAGAATGTTTTTGGAGATGAACTGTGGCTCTTGGATAATGCTTATGATGCTTTAATTGAAAAATTATCAGCAATTAATAAATATGAAATAACTGAAATAAAATAATTAAAGTGGCTAAAAAACGAATATTAATAACAGGTGCTGCAGGCTTTTTGGGCTCTCACCTTTGTGACCGGTTCATTAAAGAAGGTTATCATGTAATTGGAATGGATAATCTGATCACCGGTGATCTTAAAAATATTGAACATCTTATGAAACTTGAAAATTTCGAGTTCTATCATCATGATGTTTCTAAATTTGTTTTTGTACCCGGTGACTTGGATTACATCCTTCATTTTGCTTCACCGGCTTCTCCTATTGATTATCTGAAAATTCCAATTCAAACATTAAAAGTAAGTTCATTGGGAACGCATAATTTACTTGGATTAGCGAGAGTGAAAAAAGCAAGAATATTAGTTGCTTCTACTTCTGAAGTATACGGAGATCCGCTTGTTCACCCGCAAACAGAAGAGTATTGGGGAAATGTAAATCCTGTAGGACCGCGCGGAGTATACGATGAAGCCAAACGTTTTATGGAAGCGATGACAATGGCTTATCATACGTATCATGGAGTTGAAACACGTATCATTCGTATTTTCAATACTTACGGACCTCGCATGCGACTGAATGATGGACGTGTATTGCCAGCATTTATCGGACAAGCATTACGGGGGGAAGACCTTACTATGTTCGGTGACGGATCACAAACTCGTTCATTTTGTTATGTGGATGACCTCGTTGAAGGGATCTTCCGATTATTGATGAGCGATTATTCTCAACCTGTTAATGTTGGAAATCCTAGTGAAATTTCTATCAAGGAATTTGGTGAAGAGATCATCAAACTAACAGGTACAACGCAAAAATTAATTTCAAAACCGTTGCCGCAAGATGATCCGAAACAACGCAAACCGGACATCACTAAAGCACGAGAAATTTTAGGCTGGGAGCCAAAAGTCGGAAGAGCTGAGGGATTAAAAATTACGTATGAATATTTCAAGTCATTGTCGAAAGATGAATTGAATAAAACAGAGCACAGAAGTTTTAACTAATGAGCAAAGAATACTACAAACACGAAACCGCCATCATTGATGATGGATGCAAAATCGGAAAAGGAACCAAGATCTGGCACTTTTCTCACATTATGCCGAATTGCACATTGGGAGAAAATTGCAACATCGGACAAAATGTAGTGATCTCTCCGGAAGTAGTTTTAGGGAAAAATGTGAAAGTTCAAAATAATGTTTCCATTTATACGGGCGTTACTTGTGATGATGATGTTTTCCTTGGACCATCAATGGTTTTTACGAATGTAATCAACCCACGCAGCGCGATAAACCGTAAAAACGAATACGCAAAAACTCATGTTGGTAAAGGTGCAACCATCGGAGCAAACGCAACTATTGTTTGCGGACACGATATTGGTGCTTATGCTTTTATTGGTGCCGGTGCTGTTGTTACAAAAAATATTCAGCCTTTTTCATTATGGGTTGGAAATCCTGCTAAACAAATGGGCTGGATCAGCGAATACGGACATCGTCTACAATTTGATAAAGAAGGGATAGCTGTTTGCATTGAAAGTAAAGAAAGATACAAGTTGGATAATGGCAACGTAAATAAAATTTAACAATAACAGAATGAAAATTAAATTTGCAGTTATCGGGCAAGGGCACATTGGCAAGCGACACGCTGAAATGGTTCGGAGAAATCCCGAAGCAGAATTGGTAGCAGTCTGCGATACTTTACCGAAAGATAAATTGAACCTAAACGATCTGAAAGAGAAATTCTACTCCTCAGTGGAAGAACTTTTATCGGCTCATCCTGAAGTTGAAGTTGTGAATATTTGTACGCCAAACGGTTTGCATGCTCAGCACTCTTTTACTGCGCTCGATGCAGGAAAACACATTGTATGCGAAAAGCCGATGGCTCTTACCAAAGCGGATTGTGAAACAATGATTTTTAAAGCATTGCAAAATCACAAAACAGTTTTTTGTGTAATGCAAAACCGCTTTTCTCCACCTTCTGTTTGGTTAAAAAAAATTGTTGAAGAAAAGATCATTGGCGAAATCTATATGGTTCAACTGAACTGTTATTGGAATCGTGATGAACGCTATTATAAAAAAGGCGGATGGAAAGGGACACAGGAATTGGATGGCGGAACACTTTTTACTCAGTTCTCTCACTGGATCGATCTGCTATACTGGATCTTTGGCGACATGAAAGATATTCAGGCAAAATTCAATGATTTCAACCACGCCAACTTAACTGAATTTGAAGACAGCGGATTTGTAAATTTCAATTTTGTAAATGGTGGAATGGGAAGTATTAATTATTCTACTGCTGTATGGAATAGTAACCTTGAAAGTAGCATTACAATTATCGGTAGCAAAGGAAGTGTGAAGGTGGGCGGACAATATATGGATCAGGTTGAATTGTGTAATATCATAGATTACACATTACCGGATCTCGATCCGACCAATGAAGCAAATGATTATGGAACATATAAAGGTTCTGCAAACAATCATCCCCAAGTGATCGCAAATGTTATCGATACATTAAAAGGCAGAACGACTCTTACAACCAACGCAATGGAGGGATTAAAGGTTGTTGATATTATTGAACGGATTTATTCATTAAGAAAACCAGATAGAAAATCATAAATTATGATAAATAAAATAAAAAACAAAGAAGCGAAAATTGCTGTGATCGGACTTGGCTACGTTGGCTTACCGATTGCCTTAGCGTTTGCTAAGAAAGTAAAGGTTATCGGTTTTGACATCAATGAAGACCGCGTAAAAATGATGCAAAACAATATCGATCCATCTCAGGAATTAGAATCAAAAGATTTTGAGGATTGCGATATTGAATTCACCGCTTCTATTGATGTTTTAAAATCTGCAAACTTTTTCATTGTTGCTGTTCCAACACCAATTGATGAACACAATCTGCCGGATCTGAAACCATTGCTTGGTGCTTCGCGATCTGTTGGAAAGGCATTAAAAAAAGGAGATTATGTGGTTTATGAATCAACCGTTTATCCCGGTTGTACGGAAGAAGATTGCATCCCTGTTCTGGAAGAAGTTTCAGGATTGAAATTCAAAACTGATTTTAAAGTAGGCTATTCTCCCGAACGAATTAATCCGGGAGATAAAGAACATACCATCACTAAAATCCTAAAAGTTGTTTCCGGCTGCGATGAAGAATCACTTGAAGTTGTTGCTGAAACTTATAAAATTATTGTTGAGCCCGGTGTTCACAAAGCAGCATCAATAAAAGTTGCTGAAGCAGCTAAGATCATTGAAAATACGCAACGTGATGTCAACATCGCATTGATGAACGAATTATCGATCATCTTCAGTCGCATCGGAATAAATACCTACGATGTATTGGAAGCCGCAGGTACAAAATGGAATTTCTTAAAATTTTCACCCGGACTTGTAGGAGGGCACTGCATTGGAGTTGATCCTTATTATTTAACTTACAAAGCAGAAGAATTAGGTTACCACGCACGTGTTATCAATTCAGGTCGTTATGTAAATGATTCGATGGGATTTTATGTTGCCAAACAAACCGTTAAAAAAATCATCGCTGCTAAAAAAAATCTGACAGAATCTCGTGTGCTTGTAATGGGTGCAACATTTAAAGAGAATGTAAGCGATGTCCGCAACTCAAAAGTATCGGATGTCATCAAAGAATTTAAATCATTTGGTGTGCAAGTAGACGTGATCGACCCGTATGCTGATTCCGATGAATTAAAACATGAATACGGATTTGAATTAACAAAAACAGTGGGCAAAGGATACGATGCGGTTGTTGTAGCTGTTAATCACAAAGAATATTTAAACCTGGATGAAGCGTATTTTAAATCGATCCTTTCGGAAGGCGGTATTCTTACGGATATTAAAGGTATTTTAAAAGGTAAAATCAAAGAGTTAACATATTGGAGTTTATAGAAGATCATTGATCGATATAAAAAAATTAAACGATTTATAAAATGAAAAAAATTCTAATTACCGGTGGTGCAGGATTCATTGGATCGCACGTTGTTCGCCTCTTTGTAAATAAATATCCTAATTATGAAATAGTAAATATGGATAAGCTTACCTATGCAGGTAATCTTGCCAATTTAAAAGATGTTGAAAACAATCCAAATTATTCTTTTATAAAAGGAGATATCGTTGATGCTGCATTTGTAAACGAATTATTTTCTGCTCATAAATTCGAAAGTGTTATCCATTTAGCTGCAGAAAGTCATGTCGACAGAAGTATCAGCAATCCTTTGGAATTTGTAATGACCAATGTTATCGGTACCGTCAACTTGCTGAATGCAGCAAAAAATGTATGGAAGGATAATTTTTCTGCTCACCGTTTTTATCACGTTTCTACGGATGAAGTATACGGTACGTTGGGTGAGTCAGGATTGTTCACTGAAACAACATCCTACGACCCTCACAGCCCCTACTCCGCATCAAAAGCCAGCTCCGACCATTTTGTAAGAGCTTATCACGACACATATGGAATGGATGCGGTAATATCAAACTGCTCAAATAATTATGGCAGTCACCACTTCCCTGAAAAACTTATTCCGCTTTCTATTTTAAATATTAAAAATAATAAAGTGATCCCGATCTATGGAAAGGGAGAAAATATCCGTGATTGGTTGTATGTTGAAGATCATGCGCGTGCAATTGATGTGATCTTCCACAACGCAAAAGCCGGAGCAACATTTAATATCGGAGGACATAATGAATGGACAAATATTGATCTGATTCATCTGTTATGTAAAATAATGGACAAAAAATTAAATCGTGCGGAAGGGGAATCGGCCAAACTCATCACCTTTGTTAAAGACCGTGCTGGACATGATTTACGTTATGCTATCGACTCATCAAAACTTCAAAAAGAACTAGGATGGGTGCCTTCTTTACAATTTGAAGAAGGACTTGAGAAAACAGTTGATTGGTATTTGGACAATGAAGAGTGGTTAAACAATGTAACCTCCGGTGATTACCAAAAATATTACGAACTACAATATACAAAACGATAGTTCAATACCTGAAAGTAGAATGCCACTAAGGGTATACTTTCAAACTGTAAACTGTAAATGAACATGTACGCTACCCCTTTTCACTCTTTAGACATTTCAGCTAAAACATTTCTTGTAACTGGTGGTGCAGGCTTCATTGGCTCCAAC
>JBILYL010000294.1:0-3681 GCA_044377775.1 Bacteroidia bacterium | reverse complement strand
GAAAGCAGATGCTTGGCACCATCGTAGTGATGCGATTACTTCTCTAACGGCTTTTATTGGTATTCTGATTGCCATTACACTCGGAAAAGGTTATGAATCTGCCGATGATTGGGCTGCCCTGGTTGCATCCTTTGCTATTCTATTTAATAGCTATCTTATTTTCAGACCCGCATTAGGAGAGGTTATGGATGAACACTTTTATGATGAACTTATTGATAAAATCCGTATTATATCCGGTAAAGTGGACGGTGTTATCAATACTGAAAAATGTTTCGTTAGAAAGGCCGGAATGCGGTTTTTTATTGACTTGCACATTGAGGTAAATGCCGATCTTACTGTGAAAGAAGGGCATGAAATAGCTCATCGTTTAAAAGATCACTTATTGATCGAGTTTCCTGAATTAGTTGACGTACTTATTCATGTCGAGCCCGACAATTAATTAGTATGCTATTCGTATTTCATTTGTTAATATATATATTCACCTTTTATGACAAAAGTCAGTGAGGAAATGTGATTATCATCAGTTTTTTCATTTAACAGTTTGCTATACCTTTGTAACAATTTTATTCGTATGATAAAAACAATACTCTTAATCGAAGACAATTTGGAAATGCGTGAAAACACTTCCGAAATTTTAGAGCTGGCTAAATATAATGTGATCTCTGCCGTAAATGGTAAAGAAGGAGTGAAGTTGGCCATTGAAAAAAAACCCAACCTTATTATTTGTGACATCATGATGCCCGAACTAGATGGTTATGGGGTATTGCATATGTTAAGTAAGAATAATGATACTGCTAGTATTCCTTTTATTTTTTTAACTGCAAAAGCAGAAAAAGGTGATTATCGGAAAGGAATGGGGATGGGAGCGGATGATTACCTGACGAAACCTTTTGACGATATGGAGCTTTTATTTGCCGTTGAAACTAGGTTGAAAAAAAATGAATTGTTGAAAGCTGAATTTTCACGTACTGCTGAAGGTTTGACAACATTTATGACTGAAGCGAATACCGATCATTTATCTGCTTTATCTAAAAATAACGAAGCGCGAAAATTCAAAAAGAAAGAAACGATCTACCATGAAGGTGGACTACCAAAGTCAATTTTCTTTATTAATAAGGGTAAAGTGAAAACTTACCGTGCGAATGAAGATGGGAAAGAATACATTACCGGATTGCATAAGGATGGTGATTTTATAGGCTATACTTCTTTGCTGGAAGAAGCTCATTATAACGAATCGGCAATGGCTTTGGAGGATTCTGAAATTGTAATTATTCCAAAGGATTATTTCTTTTCTTTGCTTTATAGCAGCAGAGATATTGCTACCAAATTCATTAAAATATTATCGGATAATGTTACCGAAAAAGAAGATCGTCTTATTAAACTGGCCTATAATTCCGTTCGGAAAAGAGTAGCTGAAGCATTAATCATGCTTCAGAACAGATACCAAAAAGAAGGTGAAGTTAACTTTAGTATGGCGATTTACAGAGAAGATCTGGCAAGTATTGTAGGTACCTCAACCGAAACAGTCATCCGTACATTGTCTGATTTTAAAGATGAAAAATTGATTCAGATCAGTGGAAGTAATATTACCATCTTAGATCAAGCAAAATTAGAATCAATGCACAACTAGAAGTTCTAATCTAAAAAAAACCGATAATGACACCAATTGAAAATCTTTATTATGCCTTGGGAGAATTAGCTTATGCCATGGCAAAAGTTGATGGTACTGTTCAAGTGAAAGAAAAAGATAAACTTCACGGCATTTTAATAGAGGATTTTGGTAAGCATAACTCTGGGATCGATGTTACCGAAATTATTTTCAGCATTCTTAAAAAAGATGCTATTGATGCTCATAAGGCATATGAACGAGCTATTCATCAAATAAAATTGAATAGTCAATATGTCAGCGAACCATTAAAAAAACATTTTATTGCTGTTCTTCAAAATATTGCAGTCGCTTACCCTCCGGTGATAGTTGAAGAACACACATTGTTATTAAATATTATTGACGAATTAAAAAAAATTAAAGGAGATGATGTTTTTATGTCTTCAAATTAAATTTTCTGTTCTTTTTTGATAGATCAATTCCCCCTCTAATCACTTTTCTATTTTTTTATATTAAAAAAGCGGGACTCTTATTTAAGTGTCCCGCTTTTCTTTTTCAGCTTATCGATTATAATGTCCCTCGTCTTTCTTGCTCTGCTTCAATCGACTCAAATAAAGCTTTGAAATTTCCTTTGCCGAAAGACTTTGCTCCTTTGCGTTGGATGATCTCAAAAAATAAGGTTGGACGATCCTCTACCGGCTTGGTGAAAATTTGCAGAAGATAACCTTCCTCGTCTCTGTCAACCATAATTCCTAATCCTTTAAGTGTATTCATATCCTCTTCAATGATTCCGACACGATCACTCACGGTGTCGTAATAAGTGCCCGGTACATGAAGGAATTCAACACCGCGTTTGCGCATTTCTGAAATTGTAAAAACAATGTCATCTGTAGCAACAGCAATGTGCTGACAACCTGCTCCTTTATAAAAATCAATGTACTCCTCAATTTGTGATTTTTTTAATCCATGAGCGGGTTCGTTGATAGGAAATTTTATCCGCCCGTTTCCATTGGTCATTACTTTGCTCATCAATGCGGTAAATTGTGTTGAAATGTCTTTATCGTCAAAAGTAATCAAATTCGCAAAGCCCATCACATCTTCATAGAATTTTGCAACCTTGTTCATGTCGCCTAATTCCACATTTCCAACCATGTGATCGATGTATTTTAATCCGCATGTATCCGGATTGTATTCCGATTCCCATTTTACATAACCGGGCATAAATGCTCCCTTGTAATTTTTTCTTTCTATAAATAAATGAATCGTATCGCCATATGTATGAATACCCGATTTTACTATTTCTCCTTCTTTGTCTTTCAGAACAATAGGTTCCAGGAAGGGGACAGCTCCTCTGCTAACTGTTTCTTCAAATGCTTTTCGGGCATCATCTACCCATAAAGCAATATATTTTACACCATCTCCATGTATCCGGATGTGGTGTGAAATTTCGCTGTCCGGGTCAAATGGTGTTGTTAATACCAAACGGATCTTTCCCTGTTGTAAAACATAGGAGGTTTTTTCTTTATCACCCGTCTCTAAACCACAATATGCTAATGATTTAAATCCGAAAGCAGTTTTGTAATAATGAGCTGCTTGTTTGGCGTTTCCTACATATAATTCAACGAAATCTGTTCCGTTTATGGGTAAAAAATCCTGAGCTTTTTCAAAAACTTTTTCACCACTATAGTCGTAGTTCTTTACTGCTGTTAAATCTTTCATTGTTTTTAGTTTTTTAATATTTAGACTGTTTCAGTTTTTGTGATCCATGATTTATAATAATCTTTCACTTCAATTTTTAACGCTTCTTTTGTAATCTTAACAGGACTAAATGGATCTATCATTACGGCTAATTCCTGTGTTTCCTTTTTGCCGATGCTACGTTCGATAGCTCCCGGATGCGGTCCATGGGGTACTCCGGCAGGATGCAAAGTAATTTGTCCCTTTCCGATATTGTTCCGGCTCATAAAATCTCCATCAACATAATAAAGTAATTCGTCTGAATCAATATTACTATGGTGATACGGAGCAGGAATTGCATCCGGATGATAATCATATAAACGGGGTACAAATGAACA
>JBILYL010000003.1:0-33312 GCA_044377775.1 Bacteroidia bacterium | reverse complement strand
CTAAATTCGTTTCTTCATAAGTGGAGCGATTGCTAAGTTCATTTACTTTTTTGATTAAATCTATTTCCATGAAAGGTTTGCTCAAGTAGTCGTTCATCCCGGCCTCCATACATTTTTCTTTTTCTCCGGACAATATATTTGCGGTAATAGCAATAATTGGAATGGTTGAATGGTTTGAATTTTTTGATTTCCTTATTTGTTCCGCTGTTGTGTAGCCATCCATAACAGGCATTTGTAAGTCTAATAAAATAATGTGATATCTGTTTATATTTAATTTTTCCAAGGCTATCTTGCCATTATCCGCTGTTTCAGAAGTTGCTCCATGTTTTTCAAGCATTTTTGTGATGATCATCTGATTTATTTTATCATCTTCAACAATAAGAATGTTTTTACCTGAAAGGTCAAATGATTCAATTTTCTTTTCTTTCTGTTTTGTATTCAAGTGTTCTATAATCTGATAAGGAATGGTAACACTGAATGTTGATCCAACATTGATTGTGCTTTTTACTTCAATTGTTCCATTTTGAAGCTCAACAAGATTTTTTACAATAGTCAGTCCTAGCCCGCTTCCTTTGGGTTGGTTGCTGGACGGGCTTATTACCTGAACATACCGGTCAAAAATCGTTTTTAGATCTTCATTTGAGATGCCGATGCCTGTATCCTGAACTTTAAATTTTATTCGTTTTTGTTTTCCACTCGTTTCTTCAAGGGTTACCGACAATTTTACCGCTCCTCTCTCGGTGAATTTTATGGCATTGTTGATGAGGTTAAATAAAATTTGCTTGAGACGAAGTGAATCCCCCGAAACATAATGTGTTGGTTGGAAATCATCAATTTCAACTGTAAGAGAAATGTTTTTGTTTGCTGCAATAAACTTCATAGACAAATACACTTCGTTAATGCATTTTCGGAGGTCAAATGGGGCATTATGAAATTTTATTTTTTTTGCTTGAATTTTTTCAAAATCCAATATATCATTCACCAATGCCAATAGGTTCTCGGAAGCAGTTTTAATAATCCCTAAATATTCATTTTGCTTTTCTGAAAGATCCGTGTCGAATATTAAACCCGTTACGCCAGTAATTATGTTAATTGGGTTTCGCAATTCATGACTCATATTCGCAAGAAACTGTTCCTTGGTTTTTTTGCTTATAATCGCTTGTTCTGTAGCATATATAAGTTCATGTTCATTTTTCTTTCTCTCTGTTATATTTCTATAGATCCATAAATGTCCATGATATTGATTTTCGGAGAATATGGGTACAAAATCACGCTCAAGAAAAGTACCATCCATCATGTGAAGTTCTTCATTTTGCACTAGTTTTTTCTCAGTCAGTATTTCATCAATTCTATCAATAAAATGCTCAGAATCAGTAAACAATGTTTTTGAATCTCTTGCAGCTGTTATGCAATCGTATCCAATCAGTTGTTCAGGTTGTGCCGGAATATGAAAGAATTCACAAAAGATCTTATTCGTCAGAATTACCTTTCTTTCAGTGCTCTCTAAAAGTATTCCGCTTTGCATGTTTTGAATAAGAACAGAAAATCTGTTGTTGCTATATTTTAATTCGTCTTCAGAAATTTTTAATTCACTTTTTTGTTCTTTAAGACTTTCAACAAGTGAAAGAATATCTATGGACATTATTTCCTTGTTTTTTAGAAGTTGTAACATGTCAGTAGTTGCATCATGAATTGCAAAGTCTGGAATGTTGAGGTTCAGTTTGGAAAGATCTTCGGGTGAGGTCAGCCATGGGCTTCCGATAAAGATCAGCTTCTCATTTTCTAAGTTCAGTATTTGTCCTCTTAATATTATTTCAGGATTTTTTTTTGAAGCAAGGATTATGATCTGATTTGTATATTCACTAATAGAAGTAATGGAGTAAGAAATACTAAAGGGTCTTTTAAATAAAAATGACTCTTCGAAATTAGAATTAATAACATTAGGAAATATCTTACTCAGACTTTTCCCGGATGAGATTATTTTTAATGACTTATCGAATACAAAATAGAATGGAAATATGATTTCTATTTTATCGTGATCAAAGGATATGTTATCGTTTTTATTCAATCAATTACCATTTTACACAAAATACATCATGGTCTGCACCATCCGATTTAGATTCAATTATGGATATCTCTGTTGGTATTTTGTACATTTTTCCCAAGCCCTGAAGTAACCCGAACATGAAGTATTGAAGACCGTTTCTCATTGAAAAATAATGAACATGCAGAGCAGCGTTTTCAATGTTAGAAATTTTAAATTCTGGTGGCGTAAGGTTGGGGTAAATCAGCATCACCCTGCTGTGAAAGTTCGGAAGGTTTATCAGGAATTCCTTCAGATTATCTCCCCCGGCTTTCATCAGTGATCCATAACTCTCTTGTCCTGTCTTTAGGACCCAATATTCCCCGAAAGAGATAAGTACATCCTTCAAGTCAATTTTTAAATATTCTGAAGTGGCAAATGCCAGGTCAAATGTTGTCTTATCAGCATAGGGTTCGTTACTCAGAAATGCTTCGACAGAAACACCGCTTCTTTTTTTTATTTCTTCCCAGGATTCATGTCCGTAATTTTCTGTTACCAGACCCTGAATTGCTTTGTTTACAATGCCGTACATGTGATTATTTGTGACTTAGAATACAATAATTGTTCATATTTGTACGCTAAAATAATAAAATGGTTTTGTTTTCCTGACATGAATCTGTTTATTATTCAAAATATTAGGTTAAGCTCATCTTTTTCCATATTCAGCATCCATATTGTCGTTCTCCGTAAAAAAGGCTCCTTTTATCTAAAAAATCTCATTTACCATATATTCTTCGTTAACGAATATAAGAATCGATTTATAATATGGACGGAATCATGAAAATACACTTCAAACGAAATCCTATAAAACATATAATTATTTACTAAGATACTACTTGTTCAGTAAGGAGAGAGACTGAACGGTTGGCCCTGAGTATCTGTTTTCTAGGAGTAGTCTTACAGGTATTCAATAAAAATGATTGTATAGGGGTACAATCAATTTAACAAAAAAAAGCAGCTTTAAAGCTGCTTTTTTGTTACACTTCTATTCCAATGATGTGACTTCCTAGACTTCCTATATAATTGCTATACCAATCCTCCATTCAGATCTAAGCATGCTCCATTCAGGTAAGATGTATTACGTATGTATTGAATTGTGGAATGGATATTCTCAGGTTCTCCAAATTCATTGGATGCTATTTTAGATTTGATTATATCCTGAATTTCTTTCGGGACAGTATCGATCATTCCAACTTTAAAATAGCCCAGATTGATATTATTAATTGTTATTCCCTTTTGTGCATTTTCAAGGGCAATACTTTTTATCATTCCGTTAATTCCTGCTTTGGAAGCTGCATATGCGCTGGTGCCCATTACACCGGTTTGTGAGACAATGGAGGATAAATTAATGATGCGGCCAAATTGCTGTTCGCGCATTAATGGCAATGTTGCCCGAATCAAATGAAAAGTGCCCGTTAGATTTACATTGATCACATTCTTCCATTCGTCAATATCTGATTTGTGAGCAAAAGCATTTGCGCTTATTCCCGCACAGTTAATAAGTGTTATTTCTTTGGCTGTTGACCGGATCGAAGAAATAAATTGTTCTACCTGTGAATAATTTGTAATATCCAATTGCACGCAATTGTCATATTGTTTTCCTTCCGGTTTATTCAAATGATAAGTGCCAATAAGTTGTTCCCCGGATTGTGAAAATTTATTGAATAAAAAATTTCCAATTCCTCCTGTGATTCCGGTAATGATTATCATTTATTATTGTTTTTTTGTGCTGGTTTTTTCGTAATTTGTCGCTAAATTAAAGCAAAATAACAAAAATTACTTCACACTAGAATGGCGAAGCCAACGAAAAATACATTTTTGTTCAGCATCGATCTTGAGGATGTCCGTTTGCGGATGTCTGATGGTTTACATTTCAAACCACGTGTGGAGGAACTGACAGAACAATATCTTCGCTTTCTGGACAAACATAAATCCAAAGCAACTTTTTTTACAGTTGGCGATATTCCTGAGCAATACCCTTCTTTGATCAGATCTATCATTTCCGAAGGACACGAAATCGCTTGTCATTCAGATAAACATATCCCGGTTTCATCTCAGACGAAAGAACTTTTTAAAAAGGATCTTTTGCAAAATCTTGAAAATTTATCCAAGGCCGGTGCAACTGATATTGTTGGATACCGTGCACCAATATTTTCTGTTACAGAAAAAACTGATTGGGCATTTGATATACTGACAGAATTAGGTTTTACCTATTCCAGCTCTGTTCTTCCGGCAAAAAATCCATTGTTCGGATGGGAAGCATTTGGAGAAAGTCCTAGAAAAGTCAGCGATAAACTGTTGGAAATTCCTGTTAGTGTGAGAGGTAGCCGTTTTTTGAATGTTCCTTTTTCCGGAGGAGTATATTTTAGAGTTTTACCTATGCCGCTTATTAAAAAAGGATTCTTGGAACATTTTTCTAAAGGATTAGCTGTTACAAGTTATTTTCATCCTTATGATATTGATACAGAGCAAGAGTCTTTTATGCATCCTGGAATAAATAACAGTTGGTTTTATAACCGACTCATGTATTTTAATCGTAAAAATATGTTTGAACGATTAGAAGATATTATGAATACATTCGATTGTAAAATTATTACTTATAGAGAATATGCATCCGCGTTTAATGGAAACAAATAGCAATCATATTTTTGAAGCAGAACAGATCGGCCTGTATCTCCTAAATAGTTCAATTCAGGAAACTGAAAAAAAAAAATATGCCGATGCGATGCTGAAATTAAATATTTCATTTTCGGAATATGAGCAATTGCTTTGGAATAAGATGCTTAAAAATAAATGGCACATGGCCTGCATCGATGCTGCATTGGCAGTTCAAGAACCAACCAGCGCTGTTCGTAGAAAACTGTTTACAATGCTGGCTATATTAGAAGCATCCCCAAATTATACTTCTTACTTTCTTTCACGAAAATATTCGATCGTCTATTTGTTTAAAATAGGTCTTGTAGGAGTTCGTGCTATTATGAGAGCATTGGTTGGAATATTTATTGTTAATACCATCAAACGAAAATGCAATTAAACTACGATTACATTGTTGTTGGCTCAGGAGCTACAGGTGCAATTGCTGCGCATTCACTCGTTGAAGAAGGTGTTGTTGTCGCTCTTCTGGATGTTGGTGTTGAGGATGAAACGTATAAGCAAATTATTCCGGCTAAAGATTTTATTTCTATTCGCAAAGAAGAATCCGATCAGCATCGCTATTTTTTGGGAAATAATTACGAAGGTATTCCATGGGAATCAACTAAAGTAGGATCTCAGCTTACGCCTCCCAGAAATTTTTTAACGCAACTAACCGATAAATTGATTCCCTTTGAATCGGATTCTTTTAAGCCGATGGAAAGTATGGCGAAGGGTGGATTGGGTGGTGGTTGGGGCTTAGGGTGTTATGTGTTTTCGAATCCGGAATTGCAGGCAATCGGGCTCCGTGAAGCTGAAATGAAAAAGGCCTATGAAGCAGTTGCATCTCATATTGGTGTTTCCGGAACGAGGGATGATGGTGCCCCATACTGTTTAGGTGATCTCCAAAATATAATGCCTGTTTCGGACTTGGAACAAAATTTATCTGGAGTTTACTCTTCTTACAACAATCAAAAAAAATCCTTGAATAAAAAAGGTGTTTTTCTTGGGAGGTCTGCATTGGCTTTGCTTACAAAGGATAAGGATAATCGCTCTGCTGTAGATTACAAGGACATGGATTTTTGGTCGGACAAAGATCAATCTGCATACCGCTCCTGGATGACGATTGAGCAGTTGAATAAAAAAACAAATTTTGTTTATCATAAAAATTGCCTGGTTCTGAAATTTCGTGAACATGAAAATGGCATAGATGTAATTGTTAAAAGAACAGATACAAATGAGGAACAAATTTTCAGTTGCAAAAAACTAATTTTATCTCCTGGAGTACTTGGTACAGCAAGAATCGTGATGCGCTCTTTTGATTATAAAAAAGAACAATTGCCTGTAATTTGTAATCCATATTGCTATATTCCTTGTATTCAATGGCGCATGTTAGGGAAAGAGACAGAGCAAAAGAAAACCAGTTTAGGGCAATTGGTTTTGTACCTCGATGAGAATAAAAACAATTATGATGTAGGAATGGCTGCACTGTTTAGCTATCGTTCTTTATTGTTGTTTAAACTTATTAAAGAAACGCCATTGAATTTTGCGGATGCCCGTATCATCATGCAATATTTGCAATCTTCTTTTACTATTGCAGGAATTCATCATCCTGAAAAAGGTTCTGCTACTAAATTCATCCGCATGAAAAAGCATGCTGACGCTTATACAGGAGATGTTTTAACCGGACAATATATTTTATCGGATCAGGAAATAAGTACAAATAGTTTGCGTGAACAGAAAATTAAAAGTGCTCTCAGAGCTTTAGGATGTCAGCCATTAAAAACAGTTCATACTCCCCATGGCGGTAGTATTCATTATGCGGGAACATTGCCCTTCAATGATCGGGGCGATGAATATACAATTTACCCGAATGGGAAATTGGCCGGAACGAAAAATGTGTTTGTAGCTGATGGTTCCGGATTTAATTATTTGCCGGCAAAAGGATTAACATTTACATTGATGGCTAATGCATATAACGTTGCAAAAAATGTTTTAAAAAATGATTAAGCCTACAATTATAATCACGGGAGCGAATGGATTTATCGGAGAGCATCTGGTTCATTATTTTTTTGTGAATGGTTGGAATGTGAAAGCATTTGTGCGGAACATCCCCAAAGAAATAGTGAGGGATGTTGAATATGTTGAATATAGTCTTGAAACACAACTCGATGAAAATGCATTCGAATCGGTTGATTATTTAGTGCACTGCGCATATTTACGATTTGACGAAAATAACGATGCCGATGCAATAAACATTTCCGGTACAAAAAAACTTATAGCAATCTGTCGTAAAAAAAATATTACACCACTATTTCTTTCTTCTTTTTCTGCTCATAAACTTGCAGAGTCACATTATGGTAAAACAAAACTGGAGTGTGAGCATTTGTTTGACTTAGCAACAGATGTTGTTTTGAAACCGGGTTTCGTGATCGGTAAAAAAGGACTTGCGGCAGAATTGATAAAAACGATAAGAAATACTTCCTTTTTTCCTTTGATCGGTGGTGGTATGCAGTCAATACAAACTATTCATATTGATGATCTGTGTCTGATCATTGAGTTGGCGTTTGAAAGAAATATTCACGGCTTATTTTATATTGCAGAACCTGAAGCGATAACTATGAAACTTTTTTATCAGGAGATCGCACAGCAGCTGAATAAAAAGCTTCGGTTCATTTATTTTCCTTTGCCGCTATTGTTTTTTATTTGTAAAACGGCAGAGTTTATGGGGCTGCATCTCCGGGTTTCTTCTGAAAGTGTTCTTGGCTTGAAACATTTGCTTAAATTTGAAACAAAGGTTGACTTGGAAAAATTAGAGGTCAATATCCTGAATTATCGTGAAAGCTTACAATCGGTTTTGAAATAATGAGTTACGAATTTTCACCTGTTGGTACTGATGATAAAGCAATTAAAGAAATTGCAGACTTATTGCGTCTTGTTTTTCCAATGGCAGATAAGTATTCTGAAGCGTTTATTAAGTGGCAATATAAAAATAATCCTGAAGGAAGTGTTGTCGGATTTAATGCCTATAAAAATGGCGTGCTGGCGGCTCATTATGCATTGATCCCTTTTACTGCATTGTTGTTTGGTGTAGATGAAAAAGGATTACTTTCCTTAAATACCGCTACTCATCCCGATCATCAGGGGAATAAATTATTTACATCGCTTGCTGAACTTAGTTATAATGCAGCTACTGAAAAAGGATATGGATTTGTAATTGGGGTTGCGAATGCGAACAGCACTCATGGATTTGTCAATAAGTTAGGTTTTCAGTGGGTCGGCAAATTGGAAGCAAAAATTGGTTTTGGAAAAATTGTTCATTCTGATATCGATTCAGATGCTTGTTTTGTCAGGATTTGGAACAATCAATCTCTGGTATGGCGATTGTCTAACCCTGCAAACAACTATAAAATAGTAAAGAATATTATTTATTCGGCAACGGATAAACCTGGCGTTGAAGCAATCTTGCTTGATATTTCGCTTGTTTCACCCTTACCCGATAATAAAGTCACTATTGGATTTCGTCCCATTAAATTATTTATTGGTATCGATCAGTCAATCAATTGGAGTCGTTCATTGTATTTTTCTGTTCCGAAAAATTTACGTCCTTCTCCTTTGAATTTTATTTTTAAGGATCTCTCAAATAAAAACAGGAGATTGGATATTAAGAATGTCAGTTTTAATGCCTTTGATTTTGATGCATATTAAAAAAGAATCTGTTCAATATGAGTTTATTTAAAAAGTTAAGAACGTGGCTGCAAGAGCCCCGCTTGATCGGAGTTGATCCTGATAGTGAGAAGATGTTGGAAATTCACAGCAAAGTGTTGTATGAAAAACCAATGATGCGTGAAGTGTTCTCTGAGTTTTATGATGAATGTATCCGGTTGGATGAAAAATACTTTTCTGATTCTAAAGCTAAACGTGTTGAAATAGGTGCAGGGGTTAGTTTCTTTAAAAAAAAATATCCTGAGATCATTTCTACCGATATAAAAAAAGCAGAGAATCTGGATATGGTTGTTGATGCTCAAAATATGCCATTCGAGCAAAACTGTGTTCGCGCAATTTATGGTATTAATTGCTTTCATCATTTTCCGAATCCTGATCTGTTTTTTAATGAACTGGATCGTGTTTTGGTAAAAGGATGTGGATGTGTTTTGATAGATCCATATTACGGAACGATTGCAAAACGGTTCTACAAAAAAATATTTGACACCGAAACATTTGATATGACTCAAAAAGATTGGGTCAATGAATCTCTTGGTTTTATGAATGGAGCAAATCAGGCGCTTTCATATATTGTTTTTATCCGTGACAAGAAAAAATTTGAAGAACGATATCCCAATTTAGAAATTGTAGTTCAGAAACCGCTAAATAATTATATGCGCTATGTGTTATCCGGTGGACTGAATTTCAGGCAGATTCTTCCCTCTTTCTTTTCACCTGTCATTAAATTTTTAGAATTTATTTTTATGCCTTTTAATTCTGTTTTTGCACTTCATCACATTATTGTGATCCGCAAGAAAAATTAATTACCGGCCTTTCCTCTTCTTGAAACTTCTAAATTGTTTTTTAAAAGCTGATTGTTTGGATTAATGGTCAATCCTTTCTCTCCTGCAATAATGGCTTTGTCCCAAAGTTTAAGCATATTATATGCTGAACAGATGTTGTTGTATGCTGCATCAGAATTTGGATTCGCTTTTATTGCAAGTTCTGCAGCATCAGCACATTTCTGAAAACTGCCTAAATTATAATAAACTAAACTCAAATTGATATAGTTTGCTTCTGATGGATCCTTTTTTATAAGTGCTAAAACCGGATGTACCTTTTCTTTTCTTGCTATACCATCCGCTAAGTTGTTTTTTGCTAACTCATACTCAGGATCAATTTTTAATGCTTGCTGCCCCGCTAAAATTGCTTCATCGTAATTGCCTATAATATTTTGTGCCGAACAAATATTATTGTATGCTTCTATACAATCCGGTTTTATTTTTATTGCTTCATTCGCTGCTTCTATACATTTTTCATATTGCTGTTTTTGGTAATACAGTAAGCTCAATGCAATATAGCTGTCGACACTCGGTTTTTCTTTTGCTGTTTGTTCAGCAATCTGTAACTGGTCCTTTTCACTTGCAGCCAAAGTTGATAATTCAGAAAAAAGTGTTTTGTTGCCGCTGTGATCCGGACTGATTTTTAATCCTTTTTCTGCTAAGTCAAATGCTTCTTTAAACCTGCCTTGTGAACGAAGCCAGTTGGAATAAAAGTAATAGCTTTCCGGATTTCCAGGATTCAAAAATAATGCTTGTTTGAAATTTGTTTCTGCTTCAGCAGCATTTCCCATACTGCTTTTTAAAACCCCCATATTTATGAAGAGATAGGAGTAGTTGGGAAGTATTTTTAAAGCGCGTTCAAAACAATCAAGTGCTGCCGGGTAGTCTTGTTTTTTCATTTTTGCAAGACCGTAATTCATTAGTGCACGTCCATTATTCGGACTTTTCTGAACAGCATCTGCCCAAAGAGTTTCACCGGTACTCCAAACTTTATTTCTTTGTCGAGTTCCATAAGCATGACCACAAAGTATTAGCAGTGGTAGAATTATAAATACTGATTTATAGATAAAATGTGCTTCAATTTTTGCCTGCAACTTAATTGCGATTAGGCCTAAAGACCAAGCTGATGCAATCACTAATCCGATATATGGAAAAAATGTACGGTGGTCGTTTAATACTTCAGACAAAGGCATGATGGATGTTGGTAGTAATGCTAATAGAAACCATGAAATTCCAAAGGCGATAGGTAACAGTTTTTTTTTTCGAGAACAATATACTGCTGCAGCAATCATTGCAATAATAAATAATGTTCCTGCAATAACCCTGTCATCGTAAAATCGAGCGATAGGGAGCCAATCTGTATCAGCTGATAGATTAAGTGGCAACAGGAAGTTGTTGAAATAATGTATGATCACAAAAGGCTGTGCTAAAATATACTCATAGCCTGAACCGGCACCGGGAATAAACGTATCCGAGGCCATCGATTTAGAAAGAAGAAATAAAAGTACTACCAGAATAAATAAAGGGAGTAAAGAAATTGCAGCAGATATGCCTTCTTTAATTCCATTGATGGAGAACCACTTTATAATGGATAGTTCTTTTACATACAACAAAAGATATATCAGTAAAAGTGGAGCAACCATTATTGTGGGTTCTTTTACAAAGAAGCCGATCGTAACGGGTAGGAGATAGATGCATTTTTTTCTCCAGTTTGGTTTGTATAGGAAGATGACCAGCGATAGAACGATCATTAATGTTGAAAAGGAATCCGAGCGGGCGATAATGTAATTCACCGTTTCGGCATTTGCAGCATGTAAACTATAGAAGGAGGCTCCAAAGAGGGCAAAATATTTGTTCCATTTGTGGTCGGTCGTTTCGTTAAACAATTTCAGAAATAAAAAATAGAGCAGAATGCCTAAAAACAAATAACTGATGAAAATAGAAATGTGAAAGATACGTGGCTGAGGTTCAGTATTTCCGCCAATCCAATAATCAATGGCATTTAATGTAGTAAGTCCTGGACGGTAAATCTGATTTGCCGGCAATGAGCTGGTAGTGCGGGCGTCCGTGTAAAATGAAGGGATGTTTTTTATGCTCCGGATCGCATTGTTGTTTACGATCGTATGGGCATCATCAAACTGAAATTCGTTATCGAAATGGTTCCAATATGCTCCAATCAATAATAGTAGGGATATTGTCGCTAAAACGTAAAACTTGAATTGTTTTTGCATATCAAAAAATAACATTAAACGAGATTTAAGGTCTTTAATACCCAAAAATACATATTTTTCTTTCTATATATAAGATTCAGACTAGCTAAATAATATTAACTTTGCCGCTGAAAAATGGCACTATTCGGACTCTTAAATAAACAAGGTACAAACACAGGTGAAATGTCCTTCTGGGGACATATTGATGCTTTGCGCGGGCATTTGTTCCGTTCTGCAATAGTCGTAGTTACGCTGTCTGTCGTGCTTTTTTGCTTTCCAGAATTCCTTTTTGATACAATCATTTTTGGTCCCTTAAAAGAGGATTTTGCAACGTATAAAGCATTCTGTAGCCTGAGTCACATGCTTAATTTGGGAGATGACTTATGCTTTGGGCATTACACATTTAAACTTCAGAGTCTTGGTCTGGCCGATCAGTTCACATCTCAAATGTGGATCGCTTTTATAGGTGGATTGATCCTTGGTTCGCCTTATGTTCTTTGGGAAGTTTGGAAATTTATTAAACCGGCTCTTAAGGAAAAAGAGAAAAAAGCATCGTCTCTTTTTATCATTTCAGCAACCCTTTTATTTGTTATTGGTGTAGCCTTTAGTTATTTTGTAATTGCTCCTTTGATGATCAATTTTCTTGGGAATTATAAGGTTAGTAATATGGTGGAGAATAACTTTACGATGGATTCTTATATCTCAACTGTTACAACACTAACCCTTTCTGCCGGACTTATTTTTGAGTTGCCTATTTTGGTCTTTTTTCTTACAAAATTCGGTTTACTGTCACCACAATTTATGCGAAAATATCGTAAACATGCTGTTGTCATTATTCTGATCGTTGCCGGTGTTATTACTCCTTCACCTGATATTACCTCCCAATTGCTGGTTGCATTTCCCTTGTATTTCTTGTATGAAGCGAGTATCTTTGTTTCTTACTTTGTGATTAAGAAAAAAGAGAGAATGGCTTAAAAATTGAGTAACTTCGTTTAATCCGATTGTCTCCCGTTTTATTATTTTTATCCATATTCATTCTATTTAATTTTAAATAAATATTCGATGTCCACTGTTAAAGAATTTAATGATTATCGCGCTAAAATGAATGACAAAATTATGGCAGCCGATAATATCGTATTAAAGCGCTTGTTTAATTTAGATACAAACACTTATGCGGAAGGTGCGTTGCCTGTTAAAACAAAGGAAATGCTTGGGCTTGTCGCTTCCATGGTTTTGCGTTGCGATGATTGTATTAAATACCATCTTGAAAAATGCAAGGAGAATAATTTAAGTACGGAAGAAGTATTTGAAGTTTTTGCTGTCGCGAACATTGTTGGCGGAACAATTGTTATTCCTCATACACGTAGAGCACTTGAATTTTGGGAAGAATTAAATAAAGAATAACTTATTGAGAAATAAATTTAAATATAATTTTTTCAACGTTGCATTATTTTTTATAATGCTTTTGCTTTCTGTTTCCGCTGTTTCTCAGACAACAAAAGTGACTGGTAAAATTGTTGATGCGATCACCCGCGAACCTTTACCGTTTGTAAATATTGTTTTTAAAGGAACCACTGTTGGTGGAACCAGCGATTTCGAAGGAAAATTTTCAATAACAACTACTCTTCGTGTCGATTCGATTTCAATCTCATATGTTGGTTATAATAAGTTGACCCGTTCGATTAAAAGAGGTGTGGAGCAAACGCTGAATATCGGTTTAACACAAGGAATAGATCTGATAACTGTGGAAGTTCGTCCCGGAGAAAATCCGGCACACCGGATTCTCAGAAAAATTATCGCGAATAAAGATAAAAATGACCGAGAGAAACTGGATGCATACGAATATGAAGTTTATAACAAGGTTGAGTTTGATCTTAATAATTTAAGTGATGACTTTAAAAACAAAAAATTGCTACAGCCCTTTTCATTTATCTTCGATAATATCGATAGTACAAACGCGAAAGAAAAACCTTATCTGCCTGTTTTTATGACCGAAGCGTTGTCGGATTATTATTACAGACGAAGTCCCCAAGCACGCAATGAAGTGATTAAAGCAAGTAAGGTTGCCGGAGTTGAGAACTCCAGTGTTTCCCAGTTTATGGGCGATATGTACCAAAATGTAAATATTTATGAAAATACAATTTTAGTCTTTGGTAAAAACTTTGTAAGTCCGATTTCTGATAACGCTCTTCTTTTTTATAAATTTTATCTCATTGACAGTATGGTAATCGATGGCCATAAATGTTATCAGTTACAATTTAAACCAAGACGAAAACAAGAATTAGCGTTTGTTGGAAATCTGTGGGCTGCGGATACCGCTTTTGCTATCAAGCAAATTGAAATGAGCATCGCAGACGATGCCAATATAAATTTTATTAATTCAACTGCTGTTGTTCAAACATATACGAAAGTAGATAGCGCATGGATGATGCAGAAGGAACGTTTGGTTATCGATTTTAATCCTTTTCCTATTGAACAGAAAAAGAAATCGATGATGGGTATTTATGGTCGTAAAACTGCTGATTACAGCAATTTTAAGGTTAATCAGCAACGGGAGGATAAGTTTTATTCGATGACCGAAAATTTAAAGGTCAATGATGATGCATTTAAAAAGTCGGAGGAATTTTGGGAAGCTCACCGCCATGATTCCTTATCGAAAAACGAAAAACAGATCTATAAAATGGTTGATACGCTTCAATCATTACCCGTTTATAAAACCTGGATCGATGTTATAACAATCTTTGTTACTGGCTATAAAGTAAAAGGGAATTTTGAATACGGTCCGTATTATAATATGTTCAGTACGAATGAAATCGAAGGAAACCGCTTTCGATTTGGTGGACGGACAAGTAATCAATTCAGTAAATGGTATGAGTTGAGTGGTTATGTCGCTTATGGAACCCGTGACGAAAAATTTAAATATAGTCTTGGTGTGCGCGCATTTATCAGCAAAAAGCCACGCATGATGGTCGGGATGTATTACAAAAATGATAACGAGATTTTAGGTCAGAGTCAGAATGGATTTACCACCGATAATATTCTTGCATCACTCTTTCGGATCACTCCTCTTCGTAATTTAACGAATGTGAAACAAGTACATGCATATATCGAGCGTCAATGGTTCACCGGTTTTAATACGAAACTAAGTTTTTATAACAGGACGATGATGCCACTGGCAAACTTTCATTACGAATACCAGAAAACATCAACAACAACTGCTTTAAAGGAAAATATTACTACATCTGAAATTCGCTTCTTAGCACGTTTAGCTTACAACGAAAAATTCATAGATGGTGAATTTAGCCGTGTTAGTCTTGGTACGCATTATCCTATTGTGCAGGCGCAATATACACTAGGGATAAAAAATTTATTTTTCAGTGATTATAATTATCAGAAACTTACCGTGAATGTTGATGATCGTATCCGGATTAATCCGATCGGATATTTTGATTATGTGTTGGAGTATGGAAAAGTATGGAATCCTTTACCTTATCCTTTGCTTGAACTTCATGGTGGTAATGAAACATATATTTTTGATATGTATGCTTATAATTCAATGAATTACTATGAGTTTGTTAGTGATGAATATGCCTCAGCTACTATATCACATCATTTTGATGGTTTTTTTCTGAATCGTATTCCCTTGATGCGCAAATTAAAATGGCGTGAAGTTGTTGGAGCAAAAGCGTTAATAGGAAGAGTAAATGATCAAAATAAAAGTTTGCTAATCTTCCCCGAACATTTATATGCTTTGGATCGTGGTCCGTATTTTGAAGCAACTACCGGGATTGAAAATATTTTTAAAATATTCAGAGTGGATGCTGTTTGGCGATTATCTTATTTGGATAATCCGAAAGCGGTTCCCTTCAGCATAAAAGCTTCTTTGCAATTTTCATTTTAATACATTAAAAAATGATCTTACGTACAGATAATTTAATTAAAAAATACAAAAGCAGAACTGTTGCAAAAAACGTAACAGTAAATGTGAATCAAGGTGAAATTGTCGGACTTCTTGGTCCGAACGGTGCCGGAAAAACGACTTCTTTTTATATGATTGTCGGGATGATAAAACCGAACAGCGGAAAGATATATCTGGATGATAAAGACATTACCGATGAGCCAATGTACAAACGCGCACAGCTTGGAATCGGATATCTAGCCCAGGAAGCTTCTGTTTTCAGAAAGCTGAGTGTGGAAGATAATATCAGAGCGATTTTGGAAATGACGAAACTCAACAAACAGGAGCAAAATGAAAAATTGGAAGAATTGTTGGACGAATTTCATTTACAACATATCCGTAAAAATTTGGGCGATCGTTTATCCGGAGGAGAGAGGCGCAGAACCGAAATTGCTCGTTGTTTAGCTGCTGATCCTAAATTTATTTTATTGGATGAACCATTTGCAGGCGTTGATCCCATCGCAGTGGAAGATATTCAAAGTATTGTTGCTAAGTTGAAGAAAAAAAATATCGGCATTTTAATTACCGATCACAATGTTCAGGAAACGCTGCAAATTACAGATCGTGCATATTTGCTTTTTGAAGGTAGCATATTGAAAGCGGGTACTGCAGAAGAGTTAGCCGGTGATGAGCAGGTAAGAAGAGTTTATCTGGGTAAGAACTTTGAATTAAGAGCAAATAAAAAGACGGAAGCCGAATAGTGTTTTTGTCGAAATCAAATAAAAAAACCGGAGAAATTTTCTTCGGTTTTTTATGATATATTCTGAATATTAATTTTCAAAGATCTCAAATTCATAAAATTCCATGATCTGATTCGCTAAAAGTTTTTTGCACGCATCATCCACTTTTGCAGATGCTGCATCTTTTGAATCTGCTTCAACTTCTAAGGTAATGTGTTTGCCAATTCGTACATTCTCAATTTCAGGTAACCCTAAATTTTTCATACTTCCTGTAACTGCTTTTCCTTGTGGATCCAATAATGCTTTTAATGGCATTACGTCAATTTCTGCTCTGAATTTCATTTTATGTTGTGTTTAGTTTTCCGTTGTTTTGGTTTTATTCATCCGATTACTGATTACTGATAAAAGGATGTACAAAAATATAATAAAAGGGATTGCAATGAACTGAAATAGTATTAACAAAAGTACAGAAATTATCAAAAATGAGTACCTCAGTTTATTATCATCCCATCCAAAATTCTTAAATTTTAGTGCAAACAAAGGAAGTTCGGCAATAAGTAGGTAGGACATCATAAGGGTTAATCCGATAAGAAAATAAATGTTTCCTGTTATCGAATGTATTTGAAATCCGAAAATTTCAGCTTGGTAGGCATTTATTAAAGGAATCGAACATATTAAAATACTATTTGCAGGTGTTGGAACTCCAATGAAAGAATCGGTTTGGCGGGTATCAATATTGAATTTAGCTAACCTGACTGCTGAAAAAATGGTAATTGTAAATGCAATAAATGGGAGAAATATTAATACCGTAACAGAAAGATCCCTTGAAATCGACTGAAAAAGAATGGGTGAAGCATGGCTGATGAGTTTATACATTACGATTCCCGGAACGACACCGAAAGTTACCATGTCGGCTAATGAATCTAGCTGTTTACCCATTTCACCGCCCACTTTTAAAAGTCGTGCGGCAAAACCGTCAAAAAAGTCCAATACGGCTGCAAGTACTACAAGGTAACCTGTCCAAATCAGGTTTTCATTAAATGCGCAAACGATCGCTAAACAACCGCAGAAAAGATTGCCGGATGTGATCGCATTTGGGATGTGTTTTTTAATGTTCATCGTGGCGAAATTACTAAAAATTAATGATTGGGATTGATTTTCTCTTTCTCCTGCCTTTCCCTCAATAATAGAAAGTTTTAATATCTTTATAGTATGCAAATTATTTTGCCTCTTCTATATGCTGTTTTCTTCATTTTTTTGATGTTTAAAATGAAGTTTTTTGATGTTCCTGCTATTTCAAAACTTCAGTTGACCGGACTGTTTGTTTTGAAAATTATTGCAGGGCTTTGTGTTTTTGCAGTATATACTTTTTATTATACCGACTCCGACTTTAATCTCTATTTCGAGAGCGGTAATATAATTTTTGACCGGTTTTTAGGAAACACCACCGTTGTAGATATTCCCGGATGGCATTCCAGTATTGATGATACCTTATTTAATAATTCAAGGATAATTATTTATCTGAATTTTTTGATCCGTTTTTTATCATTTAACACTATTTTTGTTCATATAGTTTTCTTTTGCTTCCTTTCTTTTGCCGGATTAACAGCGCTTTATAAATCTTTTTATAAATATTTCCCTTCAAAAAAAAATGTGCTGATTGTTGGATTATACTTTATACCTTCGGTTCTATTCTGGACGGCAGGTATCTATAAAGAGACAATCGCAATGTTTTGTGTTGGCTTTATTGTTTATCTGACAGACTTTGGTCTGGAAAAAAATATTACTCTTAAGAAGTTAATTGTTGTAGTCGCTTTGCTTTTACTATTGTTTTTTCTTAAAATTTATATTCTTGCTGCGCTCTTGCCGTTACTTTTGATCGGCTGGATTCTCTCGAAAGTATCATCCCGGAATTATTTTTTGAAATTCTTATTGATTTTATTTTTATTTACCGGCCTGTTTCATCTGCTTTCAAAAACAAGTGAACGATTCAATGTATATAAGCTGATTGCTGATAAGCAATCAAAAGCCATCAGCGAAGCACATGGCGGGATATTTTTGATGAACGACAAGAATTTTATTCGGATTGAATACGCTAACGTTAACGTGCTGATTCCTCAGTCTGATTCAATATTTTCAATCAAGAAAGGAAGTAGTTTTTTATCCTGGAAATTAGATAATATGCAGGATACTACTTTTGTTTCCGGTTCAGGAGAAAGTGCTTTTTATAAATTGCTTTATATCATTTCACCCGCTCAATTAGTGATTGAGATCGAAAAAGCAGATCCTTCTTTTTGCGGGATTGTGAAAAAAGTACCTCGTTCGATCTTTAGTGTTTTTACCCAGCCGACATTGTTTAAGATTAAAAATGTTTTACAGTTGCTTCCATGGCTAGAAAATATGTGGCTTCTGCTTATACTGGTTTTGGCGATTTTGTTCTTTGATAAAAAAAATCTTCAGCAGAAACAAGTTGTATTGTTTGCTTTGTTTTTTGCACTTATTCAGTTTGCTGTTATCGGATTAACAACCCCTGTAATCGGTGCAATGGTTCGTTACAAAGTTGTAGCGTTGCCCTTTCTGTATACTATTTTCATGCTTTGCATTGATAAAGATGCTTTGCTTAAAAAATTAAAACGATCTAAAAGTCCGGATTCTGAAAGAGCGTAAGTTCAATTGTTCCGCTTTTCATCCTTTTTACGACTATCCATTGTTCCGTTATTTTATTCAAGTCATTTATTCTATTTGTGTTAATGATATTGCTATACAGAAAATACTGAAAATTGTTAATTGGTTTATTTTCAATGTCGGTGAACTGATAAGAGGAATCGGAGAGGTGTGAATTCCTAAGATCGCCTGAAAGGGGAAATTGAGTTCCTATCTGCTTGTCAGCAATATTATTTTGTAAAAGATAGATGTTCATTTCGTTTTCTAATTTGAAGTAGGGGAATATCTTTAGTGATGAATCCCAAGCGTTTCCATACCGTTGAGGATATGTAATGAAATTCCCTCCTATTAAACTTATTGAGATCAGACAATACAAAACCGTTCTTTTTTTTCTGTTATCAATTTGTTCCAGCAAATGACAAACTCCGATATTTAAGAGTATAAATACAACCAAAAAATATTTATGTCCGATCGGATTCCTTATCAACAACATGAATAAAGACATTGCAACTAATGGAATAAAGATCAGTTGTAGTAGTTCTTTCGTTTTATTTGAACGATCTTTCTTTAGAAAATATAATCCGCAGCTGACCAAAATTATCCACAAGGTGATTCTTCCAAGATCAATTGTCTTCCAGAATATATAGATGAATTGCCGGATGACCATTCCAGCTCCGGAAAGTTGTTCTGCATTATTTTCTCTTGTTGGTGAAAATAAATACCAGCCTGTTTGTGTCTTGTGATAGACAAACCAGGTTAATAAGATGAAAACAGCAGGGGTGTAATTTCGGATAAACTTAAGGTTGATTTTCCGTTGTGTAACCAAATCGATCGTGAAAATAGCGGATGCCAGCATTATTCCGCGTATGCTTATTAAACAGAGCAATGTCAGGGCAATTGAAAATAATAGTTGTTTTTTTTCGTAAAGTGAATTTAGCGAGAGCAAAAAGAAATAGGCGATCAAAATGTCATAGCCCATTAAAATTGATTGTGTAATAAATACCGGTTCGATGATCAGTAAGATCAACGCGAACAAAATTGTTTTTTCATTTAAGAATCGTTTTGAAAGTTTATAAAATTCAAATACGATACCGAATATAAATGGAAGTATTGCAAGGTGAGAAACAGTAAGTGTTTTTCCGAAAAGTTTCCAAGCAAACGTTAAATAGCTTGAAAACAATGGGAAACCACCTGTGTCGATTGGCAACGGAGCAATGTATCCATTCATCCCGTTCTCATAAAAGTAAACCGACAGTGCAGAGAAAAAGGTTCCATCCCAAAAGAATGGAATCGGGGTGCAGAAAATTGTTAGGAGTGTGAGTAAAATGTAAAACGGAAGGAGGAGCTTAGCGTTTTTCATTGCTTCTTACAATTTCAGAAATGCTATATTGTGGTTTGTTGTTCAAGGTCAGATACATTCGGCCGATATACTCTCCGATGATTCCCAGTGTAATCAATATCAGTCCACCGAAAAAGATGATCAGAACAACAACTGTAGTCCAGCCTTCGATATAATTCTTTGCGATAAAATAATCGTACAGATATTTTAATGAAAGAATAAATCCAACAAAGGTAGCGATACATCCAATAATGGTGGCTAAGCGAAGTGGTAAAACAGAAAATCCTGTGAACAACTTCATGAAGACAGATACCGATTTTGATAGTGTGTAGTTGCTTTTCCCGTTTAACCGAACTTGATGTTCAACATTGATCTGACAAAGGTTTTGAGTGATCGTTAAAATAATTCCATCAATATAAGGGTACGGTCCTGCGAAATTCGCAATCTCTGTCACGGTCGATTTGTTAATTATTTTAAAGGGAGAAAGATAAATTCCTTTCGGCTTTGAAACGAGTATTTCCGCCAGTTTACCATTTGTGTTGCTTCCGATATTTTTGATAATGCTTTGTTTGCGCGAACTGAAATTTGCGTAACAAACATCAAATCCTTTCTTACATTCATTGTATAATTGTAAGATGTCACTCGGGTTGTGCTGCAAATCATCATCCATGATTACACAGTAGTTTCCTTTTGAGATACGAAGTCCGGAAAGGATTGCATTGTCCTGTCCGCTGTTTTTACGGAGATTTATTCCTGTAATTGCAGGATGTAGTTTGCTCAGCGAAACAATTTTTTGCCAGCTGTCATCTTTACTGCAATCGTTCACAAAAATAATCTCATAGGGAAGTGTTACCGCCAACACAATTTGTTTATGCAGTTCCTCTACAATAGAAGAGCTGTTGTAAACTGGAATAACAATACTTATCTCTACGTCATTCATTTTTTGATAACAATTATCAGGTCTTTGTCAAATCTCACTTCGACAGTATATTTAAACAGCAACTTCTTGCTGAGTTCTTCTATTGTTTCCAATAGTGTTTTTTCAGTATAACGGAATGCTTGTTTTTTTCCATTCACGTTTGCAGAAGCCTTTGCCAATTTACCAATTATTCCTTTATTATTTGAGAGATTTATTACCGGCTCCGAAATGATCACCCGATTGGCGCAGTCCAGCATCTTTCTGAAAAGAGATTCCTGATCTTTCTGAAAATGATACAAGGAGCCGCAAATAACGCACGTGTCTGCTTGTTGCAGGGTGTTGATCTGTTCCAGGTCTTCTTGTGCTGCTGTAAAGCCCTTTTTTAATGCATTTTTTACAAAAACCTCATTGATGTCGATTCCTGTCCAGGCTATTCCGTTCTTTTTGCAATGCTCGGCAATAATGGTGTCACCAAAGCATAATTCGGTAACTTTTTTACCTGTAATGTGCTTAAATACAGGATCGAATCGTTGATAGTAATTGCCTCTATATAGCAATGACATCACAAAGCGATAGAAGTGGATGTTACTGTATATGAAACCTTTTTTCTTCAAACTGAATAATTTATGCAAATATACTGAAGTAATAGGTTTTTCTGACGCAATATCCGAGCGATAAATTCGTTAGACAAAGGTTTGGATATTATTGCAAATTAGTTTAATTTTATTGTCTATATGAATAAGAAATTTTCCGCTGCTACAGTCGCTTTTTTATGTTTTTTTTCAACGGTTGTTGCTCAGGCTCCTAAATACAGTAATGAGTTTCTGAATATTGGTGTTGGGGCAAGAGCCTTGGGTATGTCAAATTCATACATTACTTCTGTAAACGATGTTACTGCAGGGTATTGGAATCCGGCTGGTTTGTTGGGTATCAAAAACCAGCATCAGGTTGCCTTGATGCACAGCGAATATTTTGCCGGTATTGCCAAATATGATTACGGAGCATTTGCTACACGCCTTGATTCATCGAGTGTCTTGGGCTTAAGTTTAATTCGTTTTGGTGTTGATGATATTCCCAATACAACCGAATTGATTGATGCAAACGGGAATGTTGATTACAACAGGATCACAACTTTTTCTGCCGTTGATTATGCCTTTTTGGTTTCGTATGCAAAACAACTGAAGATCCCCGGATTGCGCTTGGGAGCAAATGTGAAGATCATCCGCAGGAAAGTGGGTGATTTTGCCGGTGCGTGGGGTTTTGGCCTGGATGCCGGTGCGCAGTACGATTATAAAAAATGGAAATTTGCTGTGATGGCACGTGATGTAACGTCTACTTTTAATGCCTGGAGTTTTAATTTATCAGAGGAAACCAAACAAGTGTTTTTGGCTACAGGAAATGAAATTCCTGAAAACTCGGTTGAGATCACCTTACCAAAATTATTATTGGGCGCTGCGCGTAAATTCGATTTTAATGAGAAGGTTTCTTTGTTGGCGGAATTGGATGTGGATGCTACTTTTGACGGAAAAAGAAATGTACTTATAAAAAGTAAGGCCGTTAGTTTAGATCCTCATTTAGGTTTAGAGGCTTCGTATATGAATATGATTTTCTTGCGTGCAGGAGTTGGGAATTACCAAACATATACGGATGCTCTTGGGAAAAAAATAAAAACATTTCAGCCGAATATCGGAGTCGGTGTTAAGATCAAATCTGTTTACATCGATTATGCTTTAACAGATATTGGTGATCAATCCGTTGCTCTTTACTCCAATGTATTCTCTATCAAAGTGGACATCAACAAAAAAGTCAAATGATCAAACGTTTACTTGTCTTATGTGTGATCGTTTTAATCTCTTTACAGGTAAGAGCACAAACATATGGCAATGAATGGATCAACTACTCTCAGAATTATTATAAAATAAAAATCGCACAAAACGGTGTGTTTCGAATTGATTCGGCCACTCTTGCAAATGCCGGTATTCCCCTCGGTACAATTAATCCCAAAAATTTCCAGCTTTTTCATAACGGCCTTCAGCAATTTATTTACATCGAAGGAGAAAGTGATAACGTTTTTAATAGTTCTGATTTTATTGAGTTTTATGCGCAGAAAAATGATGGCGTCCTCGACTCTTCTTTATATGTGAATACAGGATTTGTTCCAAACCCCTTTTATAGTTTAATTAATGATACCGCAGTTTATTTTTTAACTTGGAATTCCTCTGTTTTAAATAATCGTATGCAGGTGGAAACAGATATTGCTTTTAGTTCTTATGTTCCCGATGATTATTTTATAAGAGATGAAGTACTTGATTTTCACAATGGATATTATGAAGGTGAAACGGATAATGTTGGTGGAACGGATGCACGTTATACAAAAGCGGAAGGGTGGTTTGATGCCAATGTAATTAATCTCGGTGGTTCTGTTTCTTATAGCGTGCCCACCTCCAATGTTTATAGTGCCGGACCAAATTCAATAATCACAACGGTTGCTGTTGGTGCATCAAAAGATGCAGCAATTATATTAACCGATCACGAATTAAAGATCGAATACAACAGCAATTTATTTGTTGATACTTTGTTTAAGGGTTATGCAGCAAACAAATTTGTTAAAGCTGTTCCTTCAATCAACTTAGGTGCTGCCTTCACAAATTTCTTATATTCAAGTATCAATTCTGGTTTTACTTCCAACCGGACAGCTGTGTCATATATAAATGTAAAATATCCACATACACTGAATCTGGAGAATAAAAGCAACTACTTGTTTTATGTTCCCGAAAATTTAAGTCAGACAAAATCATTTTTTGCATTTACTAATTTTACTGCTTCCGGAGCAGTTCGCGTTTATGATCTTACTAATGCCAAGCGGATTAATGTTGTTACGGATGGCTCAAATGATAGCGTGTTAATTGCAAATAGCGGTGCCGATAAAAAATGTTTTATTACTTCAGATGGTTTCATTTCTTCTGTTTTGTCTTTACAGCCTGTAGGCCCTTCTGCTCAGTTTGTCGATTACTCGCTCATGGCAGCTGATTCAGCCTACATTATTGTTACGCATCAAACATTAATGACGGCAGCCCAGGATTATAAAAATTACCGGAGTACAAATATGTTTGGTGGTTTTCATAATGTTGTAATTGCAGATATTGATCAATTGTATGATCAGTTTGCTTACGGTATCGTCAAGAGTCCGCTTTCCATAAGAGGTTTCAGTAAGTTTTTATTGAATAGCTTTCCTACTCCTCCCAAAAATTTATTCCTTATCGGAAAATCATACCACATGGCACTTTTGAGAACAGATCCTGCTTATTACGCCTTAGATCTTGTTCCTTCTTTCGGAAATCCTTCGAGCGATAATTTATTCACTGCAGGCTTGTCCGGTGGTGTGGTTGTTCCTGCAATTGCAACTGGTCGGTTAGCTGCCAAATCAATAGTTGATGTTGATACTTATTTAAATAAAGTGCAGCAATATGAAAACACCGTGACAAATCCTCCTGCTGAATGGATGAAGAATGTGTTGCATTTTGGAGGAGGTACCACTTCTTATGAACAACTCGCTTTTAAGACGTATCTCAATGCTTACGAAACGACCATTGAAGATACTTTATTTGGTGGTGTGGTGAGTACTTTTTTGAAAACAAGCTCTTCTCCTATCAGCATAAATACTTCTGATACATTGCAGGAATTTATGGACAACGGTGTTTCGTTAATGACGTTTTTTGGGCATGCTTCCGGAAGTGGTTTTGATTTGAGTATCGATGATATTACTTCATACAATCCTTTGCCTGGTCATTATCCTTTTATGATTGCCAATGGCTGTTACTCAGGTGATATTCATTCAACTGAATTAACTACATCTGAAAATTATGTGATCAATCCCAATAAAGGGATGATCGGCTATTTGGCCTCTGTAGGACTCGGTGTTCCCTACGCACTAAATATGTATTCATCTGTATTTTATAAGCAAACAGCTATTTCAAATTACGGGAAATCTGTTGGAAGCGCTATCAAGAATGTAATTGCGTTAAATGAATTAGTTGCGCTCTCCGATCCGATTTTGATGGCAACATGTAATGAAATGACCTTACACGCGGATCCTGCTATAGTAATTAATGCGCATAAAAAACCGGATTATAAAATTACAAATAGTGATGTGTTTTTTGATTTAACGAAGCCGGCTCCCGATTCAATTGTTATTTATGTTGTAAGAACAAATTTAGGGAGAGCAAGTAACGACAGTATTTTTACTCAGGCTTACAGAACATTTCCCGATGGTAGCAATCAAACGTATTTGTCGTTTTCTATCGCCCCCAAATTTAAAGATACAATCGCAATAAAAATCCCGTGGGACTTTTCTAAAGATATCGGTTTAAATAAAGTACGTATCACTTTAGATTATTTTAATCGTGTTGATGAATTAAACGAAACCAATAATGCGACAACCGATATCACTTTTATGATCAGTGGAGGAGATATCGTTCCTGTTTATCCTTATGAGTTTGCAATAATCCCGAAAGATACCGTTACACTTAAGGCATCTACTGCCGATATGTTTGCGCCTCTTCGTGATTATGTGTTTCAAATAGATACGACTGACACATTTGATAGTCCGTTTATGGAAAGTTCACCGTTGATCAGTTCTGTTGGTGGTGTGATCACCTGGAAGCCGTCATTTAATTTCGATCCGACTCTTGTTTATTACTGGCGAGTTAGCCCGGATTCGACAAGTGCAACAAGCGGTTTTAAATGGAGAGAAAGCTCATTTCAATATATCCCCGATAAACGTGGCTGGGGGCAAGCTCATTTTTTTCAGTTTAAGAATGATCGTTATCAATATGTGAACTTCAACCGTCCATTAAGAAAATTTGATTTTGTGAACGATATAAAAAGTTTGCAATGTAACAATGGAATATCTTCTTATATCAATTGGATCAATGTGAATTATAAAATAAATGGAAGCATGGAATATGTTTCCAGCTGGGCTATTCCCGGATTTACGATTGCTGTTTTTGATCCTGTTAGTAATATTTGTGTAAAATCCATTGCCGTTGGTGGCGGTTTTTCTCAATTTGGAAGTTATACATATGCTCCGATAGGAACTCCGGAAAATGCCTGTGACTTTTTTGATACGGATTCTCTTAACAGAGCAAAAATTACAAACTTTATTATGAATGATATTCCTAACGGTTATAATGTATTGGCTTATTCCCAAGATTACCACTCTATTCCTACTTATGAAGAAAATCTTTACCTCGCTTTCGAATCATTAGGGAGTTCTCAGATAAGAACTGTTCCTTCCCAACGTTCATATATTCTGTTTGGTACCAAAGGAGATCCAATCGGTTCCGCTGCAGAAGTAATTGCCGATTCATTAAATTCATTTATACAGTTAGATACTGCATTAATCAGTAATTGGAACGAAGGATCCATTTCTTCTCCTATTATCGGTCCGGCTTTCAGCTGGGATTCACTATCCTGGAAACAACATCATATTGATGGCATTTCTACTGATGACAGTATCTTTGTTCAACTGATCGGGATCATGCCGGATGGCTCGGAAGATACGCTTGCAAGTTTTAATTCCTCACAATTGGATATTGGAAATTTGGGTACGTATGCGAATGCTTCTGTTTATCCGAATATTCGTTTGGTTGCGTATATGAGAGATGATACGCTGAATACTCCTCCACAATTGGAGCGCTGGCAGGTTATATATACTCCGGTTCCTGAAGCGGCTATTAATCCCGCTCTTGCCTATTATGCAAAAGATACGGTTGATGAGGGTGATAATATAATTGTTCATCTGCCGATTCAGAATATCAGTGAATATACTTTCAGCGATAGTCTTTTAGTTACATATTGGATAGAAGATGCCAATCGTATCAATCATCCTTTGCCTTCAAAGCTAAAAAAGAATTTATTTGCTCCTGCAGAAATAATTGTGGATACTATAAATGTAAATACGAACTCTTATCCCGGAACAAATGCGCTGTGGGTGGAAGTGAATCCAATTCATCCTACAGATACGCTGGATCTTCCGAAAATTCAATTGGAACAGTATCACTTTAATAATATTGTTCGTATTCCTTTCAATGTTTCGGTTGATAAGATCAATCCGCTCTTAGATGTGACATTCGATGGAGTCCATATTTTAAACAGTGATATTGTATCCTCCAAACCAAACATATTAATTCAGCTGAAGGACGAGAATCAGTTTTTAGCATTGAATGATACAAATGATTTTAAATTGTTTATTCAGTCTCCTTCTTTACCGGTAGCCCAAAGAATTTATTTTGGTTCTCTGATGTCTTTTGTTCCTGCTGTATTGCCAAATAATAGTTGTAAAATAAACCTTACACCGACCTTAACGGAAGATGGAAAATATCAACTGATCGTTCAGGCGAAAGATAAGTCGGATAATCAATCGGGAGCAATTGATTATAAAATTAATTTCGAGGTAATAAACCGGTCTACGATAACAGAAGTAATGAATTACCCAAATCCATTTTCAACGGCAACACATTTTGTATTTACACTTACAGGTTCGGAAGTGCCAACGTATTTTAAAATTCAGATTTTAACGATTACCGGTAAGGTCATACGTGAAATAACGAATGATGAATTGGGTGCGCTTCACATCGGTCGAAATATTACTGATTATGCCTGGGATGGAAAAGACGAATTTGGAGATCAACTTGCCAATGGTGTTTATTTATACCGTGTCGTTTCTTCTATGCGTGGTGAGGATATTGAAAAACGCGAAAGCGGAGCGGATCAATATTTCAAAAAAGGATTTGGTAAAATGTTTTTAATGCGCTAAAGTTTCTTTTTTGAATTCAATGGAATAAATGTAATAGCGCTCATCCTCACTTCCCCAGATCATTTTTTTGTTTTCAAATAATAATAAGGTCTTCCAGTTTTCAGTATTTGTTTTAGCCAATTGTATGAAGTTCGATAGTTAAATTACTTAAATGTAAAAAAATATATGCAAGTAGTAACGGTTTTTATTTTGAAAGCTAAAAAAATTCAAGCTCTTATATTTCTGCTTTTTATTGTTATTTTTTCTGAAAACGCGTTTTCACAATCTTCTTTTAAAGCCCTTTCTCCTCCAGAAAAAAAATGGGTGATGCTACATCCTTTTAAAGCCAAAAAAGCTCAGGGAATTACTCTTGCCGTTCAGCAGATTGTTGATTCCCTCAAGCGCTCCGGAAGCATCGGCTCAGATATTAACGGAGGTTCCCTTGATGCATTTAAGCACAGTTTCTGGATGGCTTCGCTGGCATTGGAAATTGGCAGAAAGCAAGCATTGAAATTGGGAAATGCACACGAAGAAGCGAATTATCTGGAGTTCAAAAAACATCGGCTGGAAGATGCTGTTCTGCCCGATTCGGTTAGCTCTGTAATGGATCTGAAAAATAATGAATTAGGTGTTTCCCTTGTTGAAAAACATGAAAATATCTCAAAGGATCAACTCATCAATAAAATATTGGATGCGCTTGCTTCCGGTAAACTGACCATTATTAAAAAAGATCAGAATGGTAATTTTGTTGATTGTAATGGCTCGCTCATTTCAAAGATAGAGTGGGCCGGTAAGTGGAATATACCTAAATGTATCGTGCAATCATTCTACCATTGATTTTGTTATCTTTGCCAACAAACTTTTTGATTGAAAAAATACCAACTATATCTATTGTCAATTCTATCCGGACTGCTTTTAGCATTCGCATGGTTTCCTCATGGCTGGATCGCTCTTTTGTTTTTTGCATTCATTCCTTTGTTGTTGATAGAACACACTGTGTTTTCTAACCCGGATAAATTTAAATCCCGCATCGTTTTCTTTACTGCATACCTATCTTTTTTTACATGGAATATATTAACTACATGGTGGTTAAAAAATGCTTCTTGGGGAGGAGCCGTTATGGCCATCGTTTTGAATTCTCTATTTATGGCACTTATTTTTTTATTTTTTCATAAAGTAAAAAAACGAATCGGCCAAAAGTGGGGCTATCTGATCTTTATCTCTTTGTGGATCACATTTGAATTTCTGTATCATGGTGATCAGATCACCTGGACCTGGCTTTCTATTGGTAACGCTTTCGCGGATAGTACCACCTTGATCCAATGGTATGAATACACAGGGATATTGGGCGGCAGTTTATGGGTACTCACCATGAATTGTTTGCTTTTTTCTTTGATAATTGGTGAAAGGACAAAAAACAAATTCATTGCGATCGCTTCTCTCATTTTATTGCCAATCCTATTTTCCCTTTTTATTTTATATCCAAAGGATAAATATGAAAAAGGGATCGGACAACAAAATGTTGTAATTGTTCAACCCAATATCGATCCTTATAACGAAAAATTTACTGGCTCTTATGAACAGCAGCTTCAAAAAATGCTGGACTTAGCTTCTCTGAAAGTTGACTCTACAACCGATTATGTCATCTTCCCGGAAACGGCACTTATCGAGGATATTTGGGAGGATGAATTGGAAAAATCAAAATCGTTAAATACGATCAAGAAATTTATTATTGCTTTCCCTAAATTAAAAGTGATCATTGGTGCGGCAACGGCAAAAGCATACAGCCAAAGTGAAGAAGTCTCTCCTACTGCCAGGAAGTTTTCTCATGGAGAGGGTTATTATGATGTTTTTAATACGGCCTTCCAATTAGATAGTCGCCAACAAATTCAAAAGTATCACAAGTCCAAATTAGTTCCAGGAGTGGAACAAATGCCCTTGCAGTTTATTTTTAAATATTTTGAAGAGTTTGCCCTGGAGATGGGTGGAACAACCGGTAGTTTAGGTTCTCAGACTTACAGAACTGTTTTTAACTCTTCTGATAATTCTGCAACTATTGCTCCCGTAATTTGCTATGAAAGTGTGTATGGCGAATTTGTTACGGATTATGTAAAAAAAGGAGCAACCTTCATCTCCATCATTACAAACGATGGCTGGTGGGGGAATACACCCGGACATATTCAACATTTAAAGTTGGGTCGTCTCCGTGCGATTGAAAACCGCAGGTGGATCGCCCGTTCTGCCAATACCGGCATTTCTTGTTTTATCGACCCGTCCGGAGAAATTTTGCAAGCAACAGACTACTGGCTACCTGCTGCCATTTCCGGCCGCGTAACTTTAAAAAATGAACTTACTTTTTATACCCGATTTGGTGATTATATTGGTTGTATTGCAATGTATACAGCATTTCTGCTGATTATTTATTCTTGGTTAATTCGCTTTAAGATTATTAAAAAATCGTAATTTTGTGCATCCTCATTTTGGGGATTAATATTTATTTAATTTTATTGATTATGGAAAAATTTGATGTTGTAATTATTGGTTCAGGGCCCGGTGGGTATGTTGCGGCAATCCGTTGTGCTCAGTTAGGGATGAAAACTGCAATTATAGAACGTTATTCCACACTTGGCGGAACGTGTTTGAATGTGGGATGTATTCCTTCTAAGGCTTTGTTGGATTCTTCTGAACATTTTCATAATGCTACACATACTTTTGCTGAGCATGGTATTGATGTGAAAGATGTGAAAGTAAATCTCGCTCAAATGATCAAACGTAAAGGTGAGGTTGTAAAGCAAACATGCGATGGCATTAATTTTTTAATGAAGAAGAATAAGATCACTGTTTTTACAGGTCATGGGTCTTTTATTAATAAAAATACAATTGAAATCGCTTCCGCTGATGGTAATAAAACACAAGTTGAAGCAGCCAAAACAATTATCGCTACAGGTTCAAAACCAGCTTCTTTAAAAGGAATTGAGATTGATAAAAAACGTGTTATCACTTCAACTGAAGCGTTGGAAATGACCGAAGTGCCTAAGCATATGGTGATCATCGGTGGCGGTGTAATCGGATTGGAATTAGGTTCTGTTTATGCCCGTTTGGGTGCAAAGGTTTCTGTTGTAGAATTTACAGGTGGTATCATCAGCGCTATGGATGGCGCATTAGGTAGAGAGCTTCAAAAGAGTTTGAAAAAAATCGGATTTGAATTTTATTTTAATCATAAGGTAACCGGTGTTGTTGCAAAAGGGAAAGAAGTAATTGTTTCTGCTGATAATGCAAAGGGTGAAAAACTGGAATTGAAAGGAGACTATTGTCTCGTTTCTGTTGGACGTAAACCATATACTGATAATCTTGGTTTAGATAAAGCCGGAGTTAAAATGGATGACAGAGGAAGAATAGAAACTGATGCGCATCTGCAAACGAATGTAACCGGTATTTATGCGATAGGTGATGTTGTTAAAGGAGCCATGTTAGCTCATAAAGCGGAAGAAGAAGGTACTTTTGTTGCCGAAATTATGGCAGGACAAAAACCGCATATCAATTATAATTTGATTCCCGGAGTTGTATATACCTGGCCGGAAGTTGCTGCTGTTGGATTCACTGAAGAACAATTGAAGGAGCAGGGGAAAAAATACAAAGTAGGAAGTTTTCCTTTTAAAGCAAGTGGTCGTGCACGTGCTTCTATGGATACCGATGGTTTTGTAAAAGTTTTGGCGGACGAAACAACGGATGAAATTTTAGGCGTACATATGATCGGGCCTCGTGTTGCTGATATGATTGCAGAAGCTGTTGTTGCCATGGAATTCCGTGCGAGCGCAGAAGATATTTCTCGTATGAGTCATGCGCATCCAACATACACAGAATCTTTGAAAGAAGCTTGTTTGGATGCGACTGCTAAACGTGCTTTGCATATTTAATACTGTACCATGAAAACAGGAATACTATTAATAAATTTGGGTACACCTGATAGTCCGAAGACCTCAGATGTCAGAACTTATTTAACACAATTTTTGAACGACCCGCGCGTGATAGATATCAATCCGATTGGTCGTTTTATTTTAGTGAACGGGATCATCGTTCCCTTTCGTTCTTCTAAATCTGCAAAATTATACCAGCAGATCTGGACAAAAGATGGTTCTCCTCTGCTGATAAACAGCATGAAGATGAAAGATCTTTTGCAAAAAGAATTGGGAGAAAATTTTGTTGTTGCATTGGGTATGCGTTATCAGAATCCAAGTTTAGAATTGGCCTTAAATGCATTGAAAGCCGCTCAGGTGGAGAAGATCATAATGATTCCACTCTATCCGCAATATGCATCTTCCAGTACTGGTTCTTCTGTTGCCGAAGCCATCCGGCTGATGCAAAATTGGGAAGTAACTCCCTCCATTGAAGTAATCTCTAAGTTTTATGACAATCCCGATTTTATTGATGCGTGTGTTGATCGTGCGCAAAAATATGATTTAAATGCCTATGATTATTTTGTTTTTAGTTACCACGGTTTGCCCGAACGGCATATTATGAAAGGTTCGGCACATTATGGCGCTAACTCATGTAAATTAGGAAGCTGTTGCGATAGCATAACTGAAAAAAATCAATATTGTTATCGTGCCAATTGTTTTGAAACAACTCGTCAATTGGTGAAAAGGTTAAATATTCCTCAAGGAAAATTCGAAACTACTTTTCAATCGCGTTTAGATGATAAATGGATCAAGCCTTATAGTGATAGAGTAGTTGAAGCTAAAGCAAAAGAGGGAATGAAAAATATTCTAATCTTTTCTCCAGCATTTGTTGCAGATTGTTTGGAAACGATCTATGAGATCGGTACCGAGTATGATGAAATATTTAAACACAACGGTGGAAACAAAGTAACCTTGGTAGAGAGCCTCAATGATTCGCCTATCTGGATCAAGGCCTTGAAGAATATGGTTTTGAAGGCAAACGGATAGTTTTTACTTCATAATAACCAGTTTTTTGCTGAAGGAAGCATCTTTACTAGAAGCAGTTACCATATAGATTCCTGGAGCAAGAGTGTTTTCTATTTCAATCGCTTCAGTTTTATTTCCATCTGTTTCTGTAATAAAAACTTTAGAGTAAAATTCTCTTCCAGCAATATCTCTCACTACCACTAAAATGTTTTGTCCTTTTACAGCACTCAACTCAATTTTTATATCTTTTGCTTCTCCTGGATTTGGAAATAAAGAGAATCCAAAGTTTCCATTTGGCTGGTATCTAACAGGAACAAGACTTGAATATGATGTTGCTCCGTTAAAATCTGTTTGTTTTAATCTATAATAAGAAACACCTAAAATTGGATGATAATCAACTTCAAAATAATTAATAATTGAAGTGCTATTTCCTGCACCATCTAATTTAAAAAGTTCTTCAAATACAATTCCGTCTTTGCTTCGTTCAATACTGAAATAATCATTGTTTAGTTCAGAGGCAGTCGCCCATGATATGTCAACTTTATTAGAATTAATAATGG
>JBILYL010000292.1:0-3705 GCA_044377775.1 Bacteroidia bacterium | reverse complement strand
ATATGAACAAAAGGTTTTGAGTAAATGGCTGAGTGTTTTTCTTGTAATATATAAGTAACGCTCCAAAATAGTTAATAACGATCAACAACAACAGAATTAAAATGATATTACCGATTATTGCATATGGCGATCCCGTATTAAGAAAAGTAGGGGTAGAAATCTCAAAAGATTATCCTGGTTTGGATCAATTAATAAAAGATATGTTTGAAACAATGCGTGCATCAGCAGGTGTTGGTATTGCCGCTCCTCAGGTTGGAAAATCGATCCGATTGTTTCTGGTGGACACAACACCATTTGTGAATGGGGAAAGAAATGATGACGAAGAAGATGAATATTCTCCAGAAGAGCGTGAGCAGTTGGGGAATCTTTCCAAGGCATTCTTAAATCCTGTGATAACAATTGAAGAAGGAGATGAGTGGATTTTCAATGAAGGTTGTTTGAGCATCCCTAAAATTCGTGAGGATGTAAAACGTAAACCTAAAATCCAAATCCAATACTATGATACTGATTTTAATTTTATTGAAGAAACATATGAAGGCATAGCTGCTCGTGTGATCCAACATGAGTATGATCATATTGAAGGACGACTTTTTACCGACCGAATTAGTCCGCTGAGAAGAAGATTGTTGAAAGGCAAATTGTCTGATATATCTAAAGGAAAAGTTAACGTTTCTTATAAAATGCGTTTCCCTGATAAATAAAAAGATGAAAATATTTAATTGTTTTTTTGCCTCATTTGTCCTTATTTTTATTGCTTCTTGTGGCAATGACGGTACTGTTTCTGAACAAAATAAAGTTGCACAAACGGATCCGAAATCAGGTTTACTGAAGCAGATCCAACAATTGGAAACGGATATGCACAAATCTGTGCATATTGATAATATTACTGCAGGGCAGGCACTGCTTGCTTATTCTGAATATTATAACAATTACCCAAAAGATTCCATCACTCCTGATTATCTTTTTAAGGCGGGCGAAATTGCTACTGCAATTCAGCAATATCCACAAGCATTAGGGTATTACCAAACCATCGTTGAAAAATATCCCGAATATAAGTTGGTACAGGAAAGCCTTTTTTTACAGGCATCTCTTCTTGATAATTATCTCAATCAGGATGAAAAAGCAAAAGTAGCTTACGAGCAACTGATCCAGAAATATCCGAAAAGCATTTATTATAATGATGCAAAGGCTGCAATAAATAATCTTGGGAAATCGGACGAGCAGTTGATCAAGGAATTCAAAAAGAAAAACGGAGAGAAATAGCCGATTAATGTACTTCCGATTCCAATAATTCTTTTAGTCTTTCATGCGTCATTGCATGTTTCAATTCTCCTTTTATCGAATACGAAATTTCACCTGTTTGTTCAGATACAACAATCGCGATGGCATCAGTGTTTTCTGTTATTCCAACAGCAGCACGGTGGCGCATTCCTAGGTGTGCAGGAAAATCAGCATGCTCGGTAACCGGTAAAACGCAGCGGGCTGCAATAATAATATTGTTGGAGATAATGATAGCTCCGTCATGCAGTGGTGAGTTTTTATAAAAAATACTTTCAATCATCCTCACCGAAACTTTCGCATCAATTGAATCACCGGTGTTTGCATAAAATTTCAGATCGTTTTCTTTTGTAAGGATGATGATCGCTCCGGTTTTGTTCTCACTCATGTTTTTACATGCTTTTACAATTGAATTGACATCCAACGTTTGAACGGTACTTACATTCCATTTAAAGTCAAATAATCCTTTCCCGATCTTTCCTTTTTTGAAAAGATCCGATGTTCCTAAGAATAATAAAAACCGTCTGAGTTCAGGTTGAAAAACGATCAGCAATGCAATAAAACCAACATCAATGAACTTACTCAAGATGCTGCCAAACAATTGCATATTCGCAACTCTTACAACTATCCAAAGAACATATATCAGCATGATCCCGATGAAAATGTTGATTGCAACAGTTCCTTTTACCAGATGGTAGAGTTGGTAGATAAGAACTGCAACTAAAAGTATGTCAACAACATCAATCCAGCGAACAGTAATAAAAGCAGGTGTAAAGAGGTGAATCATATTACAAGTATACCATTTTTTTGCTAAAAAATGAGTGGGGAAGTTGCACTTCATTTTATTTAAAAATGTATAAAATACTCTAATTGTCAACTGGAATCAACTATGGAAAGAGTTTATGTAGTTAACTGAACTCGTTTAAAAAAGCTTGTAATTTTTTATCTTTTTTCTTTTTTAACATTTTTTTTCAAAATTATTCTTGCACGTATGCTAATTTGAATTAACTTTGCAATACAAAGTACTTTCAATATCTCTAAAATGACAGAAGAAAAAGAACACTTGCAGGCAATAACAGACATTCGTTCCATGATGGAAAGATCATCACGTTGTATTTCATTAAGTGGTCTGTCCGGAGTCTTTTCGGGAATATTCGCATTAATCGGAGCCTATCTTGCGATTGATAGATTTGAAACCGCTTCTGATAATTACAGAGTAATAGGAGGGGCGGAATTGATTGATATTACCATTTTCTTTTTTGAAATTGCAGGAGCGGTGTTGGTTTCTTCTTTATTGGTAGGAACCCTTTTAACGATAAGGAATTCCAAACGTAAGGGAATCAAGATCTGGGATAATTCAACAAAACGTTTGTTGATCAATTTAGCGATTCCATTGATAGCTGGCGGTTTATTTTGTTTGGTGCTTTTGTTTCATGGTATCATAGGCTTGGTTGCACCCGCTACTTTAATATTTTACGGTTTGGCTTTACTGAATGCAAGTAAATATACCTTTGATGATATTCGTTATTTGGGTTTATGTGAAATTGTATTAGGTTTGGCCGGTTCCTTTTTTATCGGTTATGGTCTTTTATTTTGGGCCATCGGGTTTGGACTGTTGCACATTATTTACGGGGCAGTGATGTATTTTAAATACGAGAGAATTTAAACAAATTTGTAAATACACTTTAGTTATTTACTAAAAAAACCGTTGAACGTATCTTGAAAAATTATTTACAATATTTGAATAAAGCATTTGAAAACCGCATCAGGCTAGGCATTATGTCTATCTTGATGGTAAACGACTGGGTAGAGTTTTGTACATTAAAGGAAATGCTTGATATTACGGATGGAAATTTAGCTTCTCACATAGCAGCACTCGAAAAAATTGAATATGTAGAAGTGAAGAAACAGTTTATTGGAAAGAAACCGAATACGACTTATGCTGTCACAAAAACTGGCAAAAAAGCTTTTAATGAACATCTAGATGCCTTGGAAAATCTCATCAAAAACAGGGATTGATATTTTTTTACACTTATACTTTGTAATTCAAAGTACTTTTGATTTATTAAAATACATAAAATGGAACTATTCTTTGTCACAGCTATCGCATATGTTATTTATGCTTTGTACTTTTTCGTTACATACATTGTTACTATAAGCAATAGGGAAGAGCGTTGCCGCAATTCATTCTCTGAGGTTATAATGGTTTTCTCGGAAGTTGTTTATACGATCATCGGTCCGATTGTTGGTTTTGCCCGCTTTGATGACTACGGAAGTTCTATCCCTTTTGAAAAACAGCATGTGCTTAGTATTATCATTCTGGTAATTGTTTCTTCAGCTTCTTATTGGATCGCGCGTTTTACATCACGATCTGCAAATCCTGTTTTAAGGATCATCGTTTCGATTGGTTTACTGCAAGGAATTGTA
>JBILYL010000055.1:0-10941 GCA_044377775.1 Bacteroidia bacterium | reverse complement strand
ATTTTTTTTTATCTTGCACATGGATTATATGAAACCTTGTCCCCTTATTTAAATGAGGGAAAGATCAAAAAATGAACAAAGAAAAATTAACAGTAGGACGAAGAGAAATAATTGATTTTCCGGAATTGAAATTATTTGGCATTACGGCAAAAATAGATACGGGAGCGTATACTACAGCATTGCATTGCCATGATATCAGAGAAGAAAACGGTAATTTATATTTCAAATTATTGGATCCAACACATCCGGATTATACAGAAAAGGAGTACCACTTTACAGATTACTCCCAAAAGGAAATCAAAAATTCTTCCGGAGAAATTGAAAAACGATACATCATTAAAACGATAGTAAGAATTGGGAAAAAGCGGATAAAATCAGTAATTTCGTTAACTGACAGAGGTACGATGCGTTACCCTGTTTTAATTGGAAGAAAATTATTGAAGAACCGTTTTGTAGTTGATGTTTCTTTGCTGAACAATATTCCTTCGATCAATAAATAAAACTAAAATTTACGATGAGAACATCCTCATTGTTTGAAATGACAAATTATGAAAATAGCAATTTTATCACGCGGACCAAAACTGTATTCTACACGAAGATTAGTTGAAGCAGCGGAACAACGCGGACACGAAGTAGTGGTTCTCGATCATTTAAAATGTGTATTAGTAATTGAAAAAGGAAATCCGCATATTTTTTATGGTGGCAAAGAAGTTACCGGTATTGATGCAATTATTCCGCGGATAGGAACATCTGTTACTTTTTACGGTGCAGCAGTTGTTCGTCAGTTCGAACAAATGAAAGTGTTTTCTTCTGTTGAATCACAAGCATTGGTTCGCTCACGGGATAAACTAAGAAGTTTGCAATTACTTGCCAAAGCCGGACTTGGAATGCCAAAAACAGCATTTGCATCCATCCCGAAAAACATTGAAAATGTATTGGAACAAGTGGGCGGTGCACCGGTTGTTATTAAGTTATTAGAAGGCACACAAGGCATTGGTGTGATCTTAGCGGAAACACATAAATCTGCGAAATCTGTAATCGAATCTTTTCTTGCACTGAAAGCAAATATCCTTGTTCAGGAATTTATAAAAGAAGCAGGTGGAGCTGACATCAGAGCGTTTATAGTAGACGGAAAAATTGTAGGCGCAATGAAACGTCAAGGTCTGCCTGGAGAATTCAGAAGTAATTTGCATCGTGGTGGCAGCGCCAATGTAATAGAACTAACAAAAGAAGAAAGAGAAACCGCCATCAAAGCTGCTAAAAAATTAGGATTGTCAATTGCCGGAGTTGATATGTTACAATCATCCAGAGGGCCTTTAGTGATGGAAGTAAATTCATCACCCGGATTAGAGGGAATTGAGGGTGCAACAGGGGTTGATATTGCAGGAAAAATAATTGAATTTATTGAACGTAATGAATTTAATCATGAACCGTAAATAATGGCTAAACGCTAACTGTATCTAGAATTTAGAATCCCCGAAATGACTTACCATAAAAAAAACATACGCATAAACGGAGTAGATATTACTCCGGGCAATAACGACCAGGTAAGTTTAAACTGGTATCAATTGCCTACGAAAACTGTCATTGAAATTCCTGTTTATGTTTTTCGTTCTGAGAAACCAGGACCAACGCTATTGATCCTTGCAGGAATGCATGGCGATGAAATCAATGGAATTGAAATAGTACGGAGATTAATTACCAGAGAGGACGTTAAAAAACCATTATGCGGAAGCATTATTGCAATTCCTGTTATCAATATCATTTCATTTTTATCCGGTTCCCGCGATCTTCCTGATGGCAGAGATCTGAACCGTTGTTTTCCTGGAACCAAAAGCGGTTCATTAGGAAGCCGAATCGCTTATGATCTGATGAATGAAATCATTCCTCAAATTGATTTCGGAATTGACTTTCACACAGGCGGTGCTAAGATCAACAACTACCCACAATTGCGTTGTGTATTTAATAATAAAACCAATTTAGACCTGGGAAAAAAATTCTCCCCTGCACTTATTATAAATTCTCCATTCAGGGATAATACCCTTCGGAAAGAGGCTTCCAAAAAAGAAAAATCAATTCTTGTTTTTGAAGGAGGTGAATCGTCCCGCTTCGATTATTTATCGATCAATGAGGGAATGAATGGGTGTTTACGTTTGATGAAACATTTAAAAATGGTAGATATTGATCTGCCGAATAACCCAACTGTGTTTTTGAAAAAAACATCCTGGGTAAGAGCTAAGTCATCCGGATTATTTCATACGTCAAAAACAAACGGCTCACACATTAATAAAGGTGAATTAATTGGGATGATCGTTGATCCGTATGGAGAACATCAGGAAAAATTAGTGGCTCCGCACGATGGATATATTATTGGAATAAATAATCAACCGGTCGTAAATCAGGGGGATGCGCTGATGCATATAGGAATTGAAGAATAAATAAACTTAAAAAAAAATAGGGATAAAAATTTCATCCCTATTTTTTTTATTTGATCACACCAAGTTCTTTCCCGACTTTTTCAAACGCTGTCAAGGCTTTATCAATGTGTTCTTTTTCGTGAGCTGCAGAAAGCTGAACGCGTATACGAGCCTGTCCTTTAGGAACAACAGGATAAAAGAAACCAGTAACATAAATTCCTTCATCTAACAATTTTGCAGCAAACTCCTGGGCCAATTTTGCTTCATATAACATTACCGGAACGATAGCAGAATCGCCATCTTTAATTTCTAAACCTACTTTTTTAATTCCTTCTTTAAAGTAGTTCACGTTGGTTTCTAATTTATCTCTCAAGGCAGTAGATTCACTTAAAATATCTAATACAGCGATGGAAGCACCAACAATATGAGGAGCCAATGAATTACTGAATAAATAGGGACGTGAACGTTGACGCAACATTTCTACAATTTCTTTTTTTGCAGAAGTAAAACCGCCCATAGCACCACCCAACGCTTTCCCTAACGTACCAGTAACAATGTCTACGCGGTCCATCACATTTTTCAATTCAATCGTTCCTCTTCCGGTTTTTCCGATAAAACCACTTGCATGACTTTCATCCACCATTACCATTGCGTTATACTTGTCAGCTAAATCGCAGATTTTATCTAAAGGAGCAACAAAACCATCCATAGAGAAAACGCCATCCGTAACGATCAATCTGAAACGCTGTTTTTGCGCAGCTTTCAATTGTTCTTCCAGATCAGCCATATCACAGTTCTTGTAACGATAACGCTGCGCTTTACACAAACGAACACCATCAATAATAGAAGCATGATTTAATTCATCAGAAATGATTGCATCCTCTTCACCCAATAGAGGCTCAAAAACACCGCCATTCGCATCAAAGCAGGCAGCATATAAAATAGTATCCTCTTGTCCGACAAATTTGGAAAGTTTTTGTTCTAATTCTTTGTGAATATCCTGCGTTCCACAAATGAAACGCACACTGCTCATTCCATAACCATGACGATCCAATGTTTTATGAGCTGCTTCGATCACTTTCGGGTGAGACGATAGGCCCAGATAATTATTTGCACAGAAAATGATTACCTCTTTTCCATTCACTTTTACAACTGCGCCTTGAGCAGTAGTAATAACGCGTTCACGCTTGAACAAACCTGAATCTTCAATGTTTTTTAATTCAGCCTGAAGATGATCTTTAAAATTTCCGTACATACTATTAGATATGAGATGTGAATATTGAGTTGTCAGATAATTGTTAATTGTTTCGGAACAAAAGTATAGAAAATTTCTTTTAAATTGCGATACTAAATAGTTGATTAAAAATATGAAAAAAATAATGCTGTTAGGCTCCGGAGAGCTGGGAAAAGAGTTTGTTATTGCTCTTAAACGATTAGGACAATATGTAATTGCTGTTGATTCTTATAATGATGCACCCGCTCAACAGGTAGCGGACGAGAGGGAAATTATCAACATGCTTGATGGTGCCGAACTGGATCGGATTGTTGCAAAACACAAACCCGACTTTATTGTTCCTGAAATTGAAGCGATACGTACCGAACGATTTTATGATTATGAAAAACAAGGAATTCAAGTGGTGCCAAGTGCAAAAGCAGCCAACTTTACAATGAACAGAAAAGCGATTCGTGATCTGGCAGCAAAACAGTTGGGTTTAAAAACTGCAAAATATGAATACGCCAATAATTTTGAAGAATTAGTTTCCGCAGTAAAAATTGTAGGTTTGCCATGCGTTGTTAAACCATTAATGAGTTCATCCGGGAAAGGGCAATCTGTAATCAAAACAGAAAGCGATATTCAAAAAGCATGGGACTATGCACAAGCTGGTAAGCGTGGTGATTACACCGAAATAATTGCAGAAGCATTTGTAAAATTCAACTCAGAGATCACCTTATTAACTGTAACTCAAAAAAACGAAAAAACATTGTTTTGTCCGCCAATCGGGCACCGTCAGGAGCGGGGTGACTATCAGGAAAGTTGGCAACCTGCAGAAATAAGTGCTGATCATTTAAAGGAAGCGCAAAACATGGCGAATTTAGTTACCAAGGCATTAAGTGGTTCAGGACTTTGGGGTGTAGAATTTTTTCTTGCCGATGATGGTGTTTATTTTTCTGAATTATCTCCTCGCCCTCACGATACCGGAATGGTCACTTTAGCAGGAACACAAAATTTTTCTGAATTCGAATTACATGCACGAGCTGTTTTAGGTTTACCAATTTCAGAAATCACTTTAGAACGTGTAGGAGCGAGTGCTGTTGTTTTAGCAGATAAAGAGGGAGTAAATCCAACTTATACCGGTTTGGAAAAAGCAATGAATCACCCTCAAAGTGATATCCGAATTTTTGGAAAACCAATTACGAGACCATACAGAAGAATGGCTGTTGCACTAACCTATGATAAGGTTGGAAGCGATGTGAATAAAGTGAAGGAGAGAGCGATTGGGATTGCTAAGGAGATTGGTGTACAGACTAATTAAAAAAACTTACTGGAATTCTTTGAAAAAGGGGTCGTGGATTTTTTTGTAAAAAGTCGACTTTAGAAGTCTTATTATGAAATTTTTTATTTCCAGGCAATGACTTCCACATTGGCTGCAAACTATTCATTTTAAAATATTACCTTTCATAAAAATAATTCAACATGGAACAGCAATTAACATTAGAACAGATACAGGATTTTAAAGGCAAATATCCGAAACAGTTATGGTACTTGTTTTTCTCGGAAATGTGGGAACGATTCTGTTTTTATGGAATGCGGGGAATGCTCGTTTATTTTATGGTTACCGAGCTAATGATGCAGGATAAAGAAGCGAATCTTCAATATGGCGCTACGCAGGCTTTTGTATATGCTTTTACATTTGTAGGCGGATTGTTTGCAGATAAAATTTTAGGATTTCGGAAATCCCTTTTCTGGGGTGGATTATTGATGATTACCGGCAGTTGTATATTAGCTACAAATCCACACGATTTTTTCTTTTTAGGAATCAGTTTTACGATCATTGGTACCGGGTTTTTCAAGCCCAATATTTCTACAATGGTTGGATCACTTTATAAAAAAGGTGATGGAAGAACGGATGCAGGATTTTCTTTGTTTTATTCAGGAATCAATATTGGTGCATTAGTAGGTGGTTATGCTTGTATTTACATCGGTAAAAACTACTCTTGGAATTTGGCTTTTGGATTAGCTGCAATTGTGATGTCCATCAGCTTAGTGACATTTATTTTTACTCAAAAGTCTCTTGGCCCGATCGGACTTTCTCCATTGAAAGAAGAGGCTGGAAAAAATAAAAAGTGGTACGAGTATGCTGTTTACCTGGGTTCACTAGCGATCATTCCTGTTATTATGGCAATGGTTTCCAAAACGCAATATACCGACTGGTTCATGTATACAATAGGACCATGCGTGTTACTTTATTTGGGATATGAAATGTCAAAATATTCGCTTGCCGAAAGAAAAAAATTAGCTGCGGCAATGGTATTTATTTTATTTTCCATTTTATTCTGGGCCTTTTTTGAACAGAGCGGTGGCTCCTTAAGTTTATTTGCCGCGAGCAATTTGGATAATACTGTGTTAGGAATTCCTCTGGATCCAAACGGAGTAAACAACGCATCCAACTCGCTCTTCGTAATTATTTTTGCTCCGATCTTAGGATTGATCTGGATTGCGATGAACAGAAAAAAAATTGAACCGAACACGGTTGTTAAATTCGGACTCGGCTTTATATTTTTAGCACTGGCATTTTATATTTTCTTTGCAACACGTTTCTTTGCCGATATTAACGGAATGACATCTTTAGACATTTTTACTCTTGCTTATTTTGTAATTACACTTGGTGAATTATGCTTATCTCCAATCGGCTTATCGATCATGACCAAGTTGTCTCCAAAACCACTTCAAGGAGTGATGATGGGGATGTGGTTCCTGGCGAGTGCATACGGGCAATATGTTGCAGGAATTTTAGGAGCAGGAATGGCAACGGCAAACCAAGATGCTTCGTTAACAGAAAAATTAATCGCGTACACTGACGGCTATAAACAGCTTGCCATTTATGCTTTAATTGCAGGAATCGTTATGATACTAATTTCACCGATAGTTCGGAAACTGATGCAGGAGGTTAAATAAATTGCCCACACCAATCGATATAAAAGAATTTTTAAAACTCTCGGAAACAAATCCGGTCATTGATGTGCGCACTCCTGCCGAATTTTTGCAAGGGCATTTCATAAATGCTGAGAACCTTCCCCTATTTACAAATGAAGAGCGTGTAATTATAGGCACTATTTATAAAATGGAAGGGAAACAACCAGCCGTTTTAAAAGGGCTGGAACTTGTGGGACCCAAAATTCACGACTATGTTAGAGAAGCAATTCAACTAAATAAGACAGGAATATTTTTAGTGCATTGTTGGCGCGGTGGTATGCGAAGTTCCAGTATGGCCTGGTTTCTGGAAACTTACGGCTTTAAATGCTACACTTTAAAAGGAGGATACAAAAACTACCGCAAGTTTGTTCTTGAAAGTTTTTCCAACAAAAAAAACCTTATTGTACTAGGTGGTAAAACGGGAACCGGTAAAACAATTGTTCTTCATGAACTTTTCAAACAAAATGAACAGATCATTGATCTTGAAAAGATAGCAAATCACAAAGGATCATCTTTCGGATCACTTGGAGAAGCGGAACAAATTTCACAGGAACAATTTGAGAATACACTCTCCTACTCCCTATCCAAAATTGACCCGGAAAGAAAATGTTGGATTGAAAATGAAAGTAGAAGGATTGGAAAAAATATGCTACCGCTAGGACTTTGGGAACAAATGAGAAGTGCTTTTGTTATTTCTATAGAACTTCCAATTAAAGAACGAATTAACTATCTGGCAAGTGAATATGGAAAATTCAGTACAGAAGAATTGATTACGTCAACGGAGAGAATTGGGAAACGATTGGGGGGGCAACATGTAAAGCGTGCAATTGAGGCATTAAAAACCGGGGATCATAAAACGGCATTTGAAATTTGTCTGGTTTATTACGACAAAACATATGATTATGGTGAAGAACAACGAGAGCAAGAAAAAATCAGACATTGTAGTTTTGAAACATTGAATGCTGTTGAAATAGCAAAAGAGCTGAAAAATATTTCGAACTAAATAACAAAGAAATTTATATTCGTCAAAACATCGTTCAATCTTGGTAACTTTGAAAAAATCACCGAAGAATTGTTTGACAAGAAAGTATCATGGAAGAAATTAAATTAACACAATTCTCTCACGGAGCCGGCTGTGGATGCAAAATTGCACCACATGTTTTAGAGGAAATACTAAAATCAAATTTTGTTGCTCCTGTAAACAACAAATTAATTGTTGGCAACAACACAAAGGATGATGCGGCAGTTTATGATATTGGAAACGGGCAAGCTTTGATCAGCACAACCGATTTTTTTATGCCAATTGTTGACGATGCCACCGACTTCGGGAAAATAGCTTCCGCGAATGCGATCAGTGATGTATATGCAATGGGCGGAAAGCCTTTATTAGCTGTAGCAATATTAGGTTGGCCGATAAACAAACTACCTGTTGAACTTGCACAAAAAGTAATTGACGGAGCAAGAATAATGTGTGCCGAAGCTGGAATTCCATTGGCTGGCGGACACAGTATTGACAGCCCGGAACCCATATTCGGATTAGCCGTTACAGGAATGATAGACCTGAAAAATCTGAAACAAAACAACACTGCCAAAGAAGGTGATTTGGTTTATCTGACCAAAAAGATCGGTGTAGGAATTTTAACTACCGCTGAAAAAAAAGGATTGTTAAAAGAAGAACATATCGGAATAGCAGCGCAGCAAATGATGCTCTTGAATAAATTAGGAGAAAAATTAGGTCGGTTGAACTACGTGAACGCGATGACAGATGTTACGGGATTCGGCCTACTGGGTCATTTAATTGAAATCGCTGAGGGAGCGGATCTCACCGCAGAAATAAATTTTTCGAATGTTCCATTGATTGAAGGATTAAATTTTTACACCGCACAAATGTGCGTGCCCGACAACAGTTTTAGAAACTGGAGTAGTTACGAACCAAAGGTTTCCGGCATCACGGGAGACTCATTATTAACGTTATGTGATCCTCAGACAAATGGGGGTCTGCTCATCACAATTGATCCGAATTATAAAAATGAATTTGAGTCTTTACTGATCGAGGAAGGCTTAACGGATTTTGCAATTCCTATTGCACGAATGAAATCTAAGGGAGAAAAAGCGATCACCATAATTTAAACAAACCCTACTTTGGCAATTATTCTATCTGAATTATGGGTTATTATTTCTGATCTCTTTCACTATCTCAGCGAACTGCTCTATTGTTTCTTTGATGTCGCTTTCTGTAGTATCTTTTCCAAGACTGAACCGGATCGAAGAATAAGAATCTTCATTACTTAAGCCCATTGCTTTTAAAACATGAGAAGGTTCTGCTATTGCAGACGTGCATGCTGATCCAAGCGCAACAGCAATATTAGGGATACTTTTTATCAATTCCTCCGAACGTATTCCCTGAAAACAAATATTGGTAGTTGTATATAATCTGTTTTTTGTACTTCCATTAATAAAGACATCCGGTAATTCACACAAAAGCTGTTCGAGTCGGGTTCTCAGTCCGGAGATCCTTACCGCGTTCTCCCACATCTCCAATTTCGCAACTTCAGATGCTTTTCCCAAACCAACAATTCCTGTTACATTCAATGTACCTGAACGTAATCCCCGCTCATGTCCACCTCCGTCTATCTGCGGAAACAAACTAACCCGCGGATCTTTTCTACGAACAAAAAGCGCACCGACACCTTTCGGTCCATAAAACTTGTGTGCACTTAAGCACATAATATCAATATGTTCATGCTGCACATCAATATTTATTTTCCCAACCGCTTGAGTAGCGTCACAAAACAAAATACTATTGTTTGCATGCACTAAATCCGCAATTTCACTGATGGGTTGCAAAACACCCGTTTCATTATTTGCATACATGATCGCGACAAGAATCGTTTGCGCATTCAATGCTTTTTTTAATCCGTCCAGATCAATTATCCCTTCCCTGTCAACATCTAAATAAGTAATTTCAGCACCTTTTTTTTTAAGAGCACTGCAGGTATCCAACACAGCCTTATGCTCTGTTTTTGATGTAATGATATGTTTACCTTTTATCTGATAATTATCCCAAACACCTTTCAAAGCAAGGTTAATTGCTTCAGTGGCACCTGAAGTAAAAACAATTTCCTGATCCAGGCAATTAATGAGATCGGCTACCTGCTGGCGTGCAGTTTTAACCGCATCTTCAGCAATCCATCCAAAGGAATGCGTTCTGCTGGATGCATTTCCGAATTTTTCAGAGAAATAAGGCAACATTGTTTCCAAAACTCTTCTATCAACTGGAGTTGTGGCATTATGATCTAAATAAATGGGAGTTTTCACATATCAAAAGTAAGAAATTGTATACGGATTCTCTGTTTTTTATACCAAAGACACAAAAGTTGCAGGTATGGTAACAAATACGGAAACCAAAAAGTCCTCGCCTTAAAACACTATATTTCCGCACAAAGAACTCGTTATTTAGAATTATTCTTAACTTTGCATTCTGAAGAAAGACTGTAATAAAAAAAACAATTATTTTGATATTTGACATTAATAAAATACGTGCTGATTTTCCCATACTTTCACGAAAAGTTAACGGCAATCAGCTCATTTATTTAGACAATGGAGCGACCGCACAAAAACCCAAAGTGGTGATCGATGCGATTGAAAACTATTATTCAAATCAAAATGCTAATATTCACCGTGGTGTTCATACCTTAAGCCAGGAAATTACAGTTGCTTATGAAAATGCACGCATCACCGTACAAAAACATCTGAATGCAAAACATCCGCATGAGATAATTTTCACAAAGGGAACAACCGACTCAATCAATCTTGTAGCAAGCAGTTTTGGAAAAAAATACATTTCTAAAGGAGATGAAATTCTAATCTCTGCGATGGAGCACCACTCCAACATATTACCTTGGCAACAAGTATGTGAAGAAAAAGGAGCAATCCTTAAAGTAATTCCAATCAATGAACAAGGTGAACTGATCATTTCGGAATACAAACGTTTACTTACAGAAAAAACAAAAATTGTTGCAATCACCCATATATCAAACACGCTGGGTACAATTAATCCGATTGAAGAAATAATCGCACTGGCGCATGTAAAAAACATTCCGGTTTTGGTAGATGGAGCACAGGCTGTTCCACACACAAGTGTGGATGTCCAATTGTTGAGTGCTGATTTTTATGTATTCAGCGGACATAAATTATTCGGCCCTACAGGAGTCGGGATCTTATACGGAAAAGAAAAATGGTTGAATGAGTTGCCACCTTACCAGGTTGGAGGTGGTGTTATCAAAACAGTAACATTTGAAAAAACAGAATACGCTGATCTTCCCTTAA
>JBILYL010000291.1:0-3727 GCA_044377775.1 Bacteroidia bacterium | reverse complement strand
ACGATGAAAAATTTTAAATTAACATTATCTTCTTTCGTTATCATTTTATTAATGGTAATTGGTGCTCATAAGGCTGTAGCTCAAAAAGCGTATTTCAATAGTAAAACATCACGCCAGGTGGTAAATCAAAAAATGTTGGTTTATACGTGTGATATGCAAGGTTTAAAGTCAAAAGAGGCTGCAACAGCACTTGCCGCTAAAATGAAAGCTTCAAATGGTATCAAAAATGTTGAAGTGAAAAATTTCAATGTTAATAAGGCTGATTTTGTGATTACAATTAATACTCAAAAAGGTATTTTGGTGCTTCAGAATTCATTATTGGCTGCAGGTATTGAAACTGTTTATCTGGACAATAAACCTGTTAAAACAACCCAATTGTCTGCTGTTGTTAAAGGTATGAAAAAGAAAAAATAATAAAAAGCTTTACACTTAAAATTTAGAGCGCTATCAGTAAACCTGATAACGCTTTTTTTATACTTAATCCCTTATGGATTACAAAAAGATTAATCAGATTCCCATGTTTTTTATTGTGGGCATTCCTCGTTCTGGAACGACCATGTTGCAACAGATGTTGGATGCTAACCCTTCTGTTATTACACCACTAGAATGTCGAATTGTTGTTCATTTAAAACAACGTTTTTTTCGTATAAAAACGTGGACCGACCAAAAGGTTAATGAGTTTATTGAAGTGCTGTTCGAAGATCAAATGTTTGTAAGTGGCTGGAATGTTGATAAAAAACAACTCTCAGAAGCATATCATCAAATCCCCCTTTCGGAAGTTAGTTATACATTGCTCCTTAAAATGGCGTATTATTCTTATCCGTCTATTTATGATAAAAATGAAATTAGAATTCTTGGGGATAAAAACCCTTTGTATACGATGTTTATCGATGAGATTAAGGAGATTTTTCCAGATGCAAAGTTTATCCATATCATCAGAGATTACAGAGCGAATGTTTTATCTAACAGAAAATGGTTCCTGCGAAAAAAAATTTCCATCCTTTCTCACAAATGGTTAGTTGGCAATTTATTTGTAGAAAAGCAAAAATCTAAGAACCCTACTGATTTCTATACCGTTCGCTATGAAGATTTGGTGGATAATCCGGAGAAATATGCGAAAGAGATTGCTAAATTTTTAAATGTTGGTTATACGCCAAGCATGATCAGCTTTCACGAAAAGGCAAACGAAGTATACCACGATTCAAATTCAGAGAAGGCAACCACGTTTCACAAAGAACTTGTTGAAACGCTTCATGAAAATATTATAAAACCAATCCATAAGGATAAAGTAGATACTTGGAAAACAGAATTGACCCCAAAGGAAATTGCTCTAGCCGATTATGTTGCTGCCGATTATGCAGCTAAGTATAATTATAAGCCTTTGTATCATGAGCGAAGTTTTGAGTTTTGGAAAAAATCAATTTTGGGAAAGATTCGAATTGACTTTGATATGTTTGTAATACGGGAATATCAAAAATTTCCAACCTGGTTAAGGAAATTATTTAGACAATTTTCTTTAATGCTCTTTAAGGTGTTTGGGGTTGGCCATATCTTCAATCCAGAACTAAATAGGCAAAAAAGAGGCGTTTCAAAACTCTAAATTCCTTTTATTTTCTCTTAATATCTTTTTAACTAATTCTTTTTGGAAGTCGGGGAGTTCTGTGTAGATTTTTTTCAAGTCTTCGTCTGTAGTGTCGTTAAAATCAATGTCGGAGAGTGAAAGCGATTTGTAGTCATTTGTAATGTTCCCAATACTTTTTCTAAATAGACCTTCTTTCTGTAAATATTTTTCTTTCGTTAGAATGTAATATTGGCTCTCCTTGTCTTCATTTATTTTATCGCTTAACTCGTATCCTAATTTTTTATTATAGAAAATAGCATTGCTATTCGACTTCAATATTTTTATATAGTTTTCAGAATAATCATTAATTAAAAATGTATAATCAAGTGTGATGATGGAGGTCATTACAGGAATTAATGTGCCCCAGTATTGTGGTGCCCAAATGAAAAATCCGCCCTCAGATGACTTTGAATGCAGGTCAATATTTTTCCCATTGATGAGCCCGATTTTTTCATTTTTATAGTGAATAATAAAATAAAAACTGGGAGATTTTTTTTCGTTTAAAGCGCTATCGATCGATTTAAACCATTTTTGCTGCATTTCTGGAGTGATGATCTCCTGATATTGCATGGTGTTTCGAATGATTTCAGAATTACGTTTTTCACGCACCAATTCAATGTCATCTTCTTTTAAACTTGTAAGTAATATGCCGTATTTGTTTATTCGCAAAGCTATTTTATTTGTTTTTGTATGGAATAAGGTGGCTTCCTGTTTTGTAATTGATATAATTTAAATAAATACTGACCAATTACTCCTAAGCATAATAAAATTAAACTGGTGCTAAATAATATACTTACAATTATGGAGGTGTATCCAAGTGGAACATTGTGAACCAGTTTTTTGAAAATAAACCGTGCACCAATTAGGAATGTAATGATCGAAAAAAATAATCCGCTGTATGTCATTAGCTTCAGTGGATAAGCTGTGTAGTTAATTAAAATACTGAAATATAAGGAGGTCAGTTTTGAAAAGGTATAACCTGATTGCCCGGATTTACGCTCCACATGATTTACCGGAATCGTTTCAATGTTGTTTGTATACCATGTTACAACAGTATCTATGAACATAAAATTATTCTGATGGTTTTCAGTTATTTGTTTACAAATATTATTTTTCATTAAGCGGAAAGAAGAGCCGCCACGTGTATCATCAGAGGTCGCTTTCATGTATATGCTTCCAATATTCCTGATCGGTGAATGTTTTTTATTTTCAGGAATTCCATATACAACATCAGCATCTGTTTGTTTATAACAATCTAATAGTTTGGTTATTTCTTCCGGTGGAAATTGAAGGTCGTCATCAATCGTAATGATTAGTTCTCCTGCTGCAAGTCCCATTCCACATATTGTTGCATTGTGTTGTCCGAAATTACGGGTAAGCATTACTCCTTTTAATGTTGTAGGGAATTTTTGTTTTAATTGTTCAATTGTTTTCCAACTAGTGTCCTCGCTGCCATCATCAATTAGGATGATTTCATAAGATGATTTTAGATTTTCAAATACGGCTGACAGTCTTGAAACAAGCTCTTCCAGCATTTCGGCTGAGTTGTATACCGGTATTATTACAGAGTAGTTCATTTTGCTTTTAATTAAGTTCCGGCTGTTAGTCCGCCATCCATTACTATAGTTGTACCTGTTACCCATCTAGAAGCATCAGACAATAAAAACACGACCATGTTTGCTATATCAGTTGTTTCGCCAAAGCCTAAAGGATATGCTTTTTCATGTGCATCCATTGCTTCTTTACTGATTGTCTCTTGCGCGCCAACAAGCAAAGGTGTTCTTACCATTGCTGAGTTGATCGTATTTGATCTGATCTTTTGTGGCGAAAATTCTAATGCAATCGTTTTACTGAAATTATCAATTGCGGCTTTTGCTCCCGAATATAAAGCTCCTCCTTTGAATGGATACATGCTTGCTAATGACGAAAGCAATACAATGGATGCTCCTGAATTCACTTTTTTCTTTTTTAATAATTGATTGATCAAAAGAACAGGAGCGGTGTAATTGATGTTGAATATATCATCAATACTTTTTTTATCAATAAATTTTATAGGCAAATGTTTCGTTATTCCGGCACAATTTACAATACCATCCAAGCCATCAC
>JBILYL010000290.1:0-3731 GCA_044377775.1 Bacteroidia bacterium | reverse complement strand
ATTGATGATGATCATTTTTGTATGGTGATTGATCATTTTTTTCACTTTTTCCCAATCGATGGTATAATCGGGAGCACACAATTGCATATAAATAGTTTTACCGCCATTTAATTCAATGGCCGGTTGATAACAATCATAAGCAGGTTCAAAAACGATCACTTCATCTCCTTCACGGATGATGGCTGTAATGGCTGTATAGATAGCTTGTGTGGCACCTGAAGTGATCGTGATTTCAGATTCAGGATCGTATTTTGCACCATAAAGAGTTTCTGTTTTTTCGGAAAGAATTTCACGGAGCCCGATCAATCCGGCCATTGGAGCATATTGATTATTTCCGGCCTTCATGTATTTGTTCACAAGGGAGATCAATTCTTCATTACAGGAAAAATCGGGGAATCCCTGAGAAAGATTGATTGCATTGTGATCCGCTGCCAGTTTGCTCATAACGGTAAAAATAGTTGTACCGATATTCGGAAGTTTACTATTGATCAGATTGGGATAATTCATATCGTAGGTTTAAAGTTTAAAGTTAGAAAGTTTTATGAATTTACATTTAAACCTACGGTATTTATTTGTCTGAAAAGAGGAGACAAAGTAAGTTTCACGACAAGTTGAGAAAGCGCATTGAATACAGTAATTTCAAGCAAGGAGAGAAAGTATGCAGATTTCCATAAAAAGTTTACCTTTGCAAACTTAATTTTAAAAAAAATCACAAAATGACGATTGAAAACAATTCAGTAGTTTCAGTAAACTATACACTGACTGTAAAAGAAACAGGCGAGCAAGTAGAACAAACAAGCAAGGAGCATCCTTTCGTATTTATTTTCGGAACAGGTGGTTTGTTAGAAGATTTTGAAACCAATTTACGCAGTAAAAAAGCAGGAGATAACTTCGACTTTTTTATTGAGCATTCCCGTGGATATGGTGTACGCGATGAGCAACACGTGGTGATGATACCTATTGAAGCATTTATAGGAGAAGACGGAAAATTTGATTCTGAGAATGTAAAAGTAGATGTTACATTACCAATGGTAGATAATGAAGGAAACCGTTTATATGGAAAAGTAATGGAAATTACGGCAGAACATGTAAAAATGGATTTCAACCATCCTTTAGCAGGAACAGATCTTCATTTCAAAGGTGAAGTATTAGAAGTTCGTCAAGCAACTGAAGAAGAATTGGCACACGGACACGTTCATGGTCCTCACGGTCACCAGCACTAAAACCTCCGGCTTCGCTCTAGATGACCTTCGATAAGAAACGTCATTCGGAGCGAAGCCGAAGTATTTTACACCAATTGTAAAAACCAGATTCCGATGTTACGTTTCAGCACCCCCAACGAAACAGCGTTTTTACAAATCAGAAAACACATCCACGATTTCGAGTTGGATGATCGCAGCCTGCAACAAAAAGAATTCATAGCCGCATTCAGAGAAGAGGAACTTGTTGGTTTTGGCCGTTTGCGCTACCATTCCGATTTTTCCGAATTATGCTCTCTGGGAGTAATCACCCAACACCGGAAACAAGGTATCGGAAAATCAATTGTAGAAGCACTCATCAATCAAAGCAGCCAATCGATTCATTTGGTTTGTATCATTCCCGAATATTTCATTCCGTTTGGCTTTCGGATAATAGAAAAATTTCCAGCAGCGATTCAAGACAAGCTCGATTATTGCACACAGGAATTAATTGTTCCCGAAACATATGTGGTGATGTGTTTAAAAAAACAGGAGCAATAAAAGGACTATTTCCCAATTTTAAAACCCTCGTCCCTATCACTTACTGTATTTTAATGACTCAAAACGGCTCTAATGAGCTGAATCATTTTTAATCAAAAACTAAACAATAGTTATACAATACTTAAAATAAGTTTTAATGACCTCTATGAATTTTTAAATCAATTTAATTGGAACTTATTAACATTTTTTCATAGTTTTGCTTAGTTATTCACAAAAACTCTCTCTTTTATGAAAAAACTTACTTCCGATGAATACGATCAATTAGCAATAAGAGGCAAAGGTCGCAGTTCCCATGTATTTAATTCAATAGTAAATCTTCAGGTAGGTGAAGCCATTTTAATTGAGCAGAAAGACTGGAAAAGAAAAGCGAGTCCGAGTACACTTGTTCGTTATATTGAAAAAAACCACGACATGCGGTTTACCTGCGGATCAATAGCCGGAGGAAACGGCTGGGCAGTAAGACGCATTGATGGAGTAAAAAAAGAAGTTGCCGTAAAAGAGCAACCGACACCAATCCCGATTCAAAATAAAACCCATGATGCTGAGCGCTTACAATTAAAGTCCGACTTGGTTGTTTTTTATCTTGGCAGGATGGCGTTTCACAAGATCGAGCGCATTGAAGATTCTATCAAAGCATCAGTAGGACACTTTTGGAAAAGCGACAGCTCAATGGTAACAGAGCTGTTCTATGAAATCATTAAAAGTCTGGAAGAACAAGGTCATATCGTTATCGAGAATGAAAAAACGTATATTCCTTTGCGTAGAAATTAATTTTTTGAAAACGCATGTCATTTTACGATCTCAAGATAAGAATTTTTAATTGCCGTTCTTCTTATTATCTATCGAAGAGAGGCATTGGTAAGAAAATATTATCTCAACACATCAAACACAAAGCCTTGTTCTTTCGCAAAACGAATAAATTTAGGCAAGGCGTATTCCATGTTTTCCTGTGCCTTGAAACTGTCATGAAAAACAATAACAGAACCGTTTCTGACATTTGATGTTACATTTTTCAAACACTGTTCGGGACTTGTGTTTTTATCATAATCTCCACTTAATACATCCCACATAATAACTGAATACTGTTTTGTGATGAGCGCTAATTGTGATTTTTTTATTCTTCCGTAAGGAGGGCGGAACAGCTTCGACTCAACCACCTCCGCACATTTAATAACATTTCGAACATACTGATTTCCGTGGGTATTCCAGCCTTTTAAATGATTATAGGTATGATTCCCGACCGCATGTTTTTCATCCAGAATACGCTGATAGATCTCAGCATTTTTTGATACATTTTCTCCGACACAAAAGAAAGTAGCATTTATTTCTTCTTGTTTTAAAACATCTAAAACCCAGGGAGTAATTGAAGGAACAGGGCCATCATCAAAGGTCAGGTAGATCTTTTTTTCGACAGAAGGCATTCTCCAAATTGCATTCGGATATATTTTTCGGAGCAGATATGTCGGACGTACGATGTACATGCAATAAAATTAATAATTAATAAGCATAAAAAAACGCTCCTGAAAAAATTCAGGAGCGTTATAAAAATTTATTTTTTATTCTTGTCTACCACGCTGAGAAGTAGGCAAATTAAACTCCTGCACCAATTTAATATAACGTGTTTCGAATGCTTTCGCTACAGCTGTTTGTTTGAAATAATTTGCGAAGGAAAGCAATTGCTCCATAATACCTTGCGCTTGTTTTAGTTCACCACCATAAGAAGCAATCTGCTCTCTCTCCAAACCATAAATATATCTGATGTTATTTTCATAGTTATCAAACAATGTTTTGGACAAAGCATTGGCTTTATCACTTGCTCCTGCCTGATAGTAAGCTAAAACAACGGAATATAAAGTAGCATCGATCGGCGCATTTTCAAAAGGTGTAACCTCTAAACACTTATCCAATACTTTGATCGCTTTATCTTTCTTACCTTCTTCAGCAAGTACTGAAGCCAGAGTTCCGGCACGTTGGCGAGTATTTAAAACACAT
>JBILYL010000289.1:0-3735 GCA_044377775.1 Bacteroidia bacterium | reverse complement strand
TATGCATTTCCTGTTTATAACGAAGAAGAAATCAAAGTTTGCATTGCTGAACTGAAAAAACTGCATCCGAGTGCGACCCATCATTGTTATGCATTCCGATTAGGAGCAGATAAGTTGGCGTTCCGTGCAAATGACGATGGTGAGCCTTCCAATACTGCAGGAAAACCGATATTAGGTCAAATACAATCGAAGGATCTTACAAATATCTTAATCGTTGTTGTCCGCTATTTCGGTGGAACACTTTTGGGAGTTGGCGGACTGATAAACGCATACAGACTTGCTGCTGCCGATGCGATTCAAAATGCGGTGATCATCGAAAAGACGGTGAACGATGTGTATGAAATCACTTTTGATTATCTTCAAATGAACAATGTGATGAAAATCATAAAAGACGAAGAATTGAAAATTATTTCACAACAATCCGAACTCAGCTGTTTACTTTCCTTCTCCGTCCGTAAAGGCAATTCCAATTCTGTTTATGATGCAATGAGTAAAATAAGCGGTTTGGAAATAAAATATTTAAAAACAATATAGATTCGTAAATTTACAGCCGTAATAAATTTAAACGTATGAAATTATTAAAAGAAATGTGCGCGATACATGCGCCATCAGGAAATGAATCAGGAATGACGTCTTTCCTATTGAAGTACATTGAAAAAAACAAAAAATACTGGAAAGTAAAACCAAAAGTATATTCCGGAGACGGCTTTCAGGATTGTATCGTTCTTATTTTCGGCAAACCCAAAACAGCCATTTTTGCTCACATTGATAGCATCGGCTTCACCGTTAGATATGGCAAACAACTTGTTAAAATTGGCGGTCCACGTTTGATTGAAGGAATGGACCTAGTTGGTGAAGACAGTAAAGGAAAAATAGAATGTAAATTATCCATTAATAAAGAAGGAGCTATTTCATACAAATACAAACGTGAAATTGAACGAGGAACAGAACTTACATTCAAGCCCGAATGGCGCGAAACAAAAGACTATGTGCAATGCTGTTATATGGATAATCGTCTTGGTGTTTGGAATGCGCTTCAAGTTGCTGAAACATTAAAAAACGGAGCGATTGTATTTTCTTGTTATGAAGAACATGGCGGAGGAACAGTTTCTTTCATTCAAAAATTTCTGTTCGAAAAATACAAGATCAAACAATCGTTGATATCAGATATTACCTGGGTAACAGAAGGTGTTCCTCATGGAAAAGGAGTTGCCATTTCTTTGCGCGACAGTTTGATTCCAAGAAGAAGTTATGTAAATAAAATAGTAGACATCGCCAAGAAATCGAAATTGCCCTACCAGCTTGAAGTGGAAGGCACCGGAGGAAGTGATGCCAAGGAGTTACAGATGGGTGAATTTCCCTGGGACTGGTGTTTTATAGGAGCACCGGAAGACAATGTTCACACGCCAGATGAAAAAGTATATAAAAGCGACATTAAAGCAATGGTGAGTTTGTATAAAGTATTAATGGAGAAAATGTAAATTCAATTTAACAGTAACTCATTTTGTATCTCTACCTCGATTTTCGAATCGGATTATATGTATGAAAAAAAAAATTAAAACAATAGCAATAATTGGCGGAGGACCATCAGGTTGTGCACTTGCCACATTATTAAACAGAAAGAAATTCAAGGTCGGAGTTTTTTATTTAGAAAAACGTCCGGAGATCATTGTTGGGGAATCACTTGTCCCTGCCATCATTCCTATGCTCCGGGAATTGGGTGTTGAAGATGAAGTAAAATCGTATAGCACTTATAAACCGGGAGCATCTGTATGGGTGAATAAAGATGAAGAAGCTACTTCTCCTTTCAGCTATGGAGGCGGAAACCTTCCTCATTACGCATACAATGTTCCAAGAAGAGATTTTGATAAAACGATCTTTGACCTTGCCGTCAGAGAAGGTGTTCAATTCTTTCATCAGATCGCTAAGATCGAGAAAACAGGAAAAGGGGATGAACTGAAGTTAAGCGATGAAACAATTGCCGGGATAAATGATTTTTTTGGCGGACAACCCGACTTGATCGTTGATGCAAGTGGCAGATCACGAACCATTTCACGACTGCTGGATATACCGACAAAAACAGGTTACAGAAAAGATGTGGCATTATTCTCTCACATGTCGGGAACCGAAAAAATCGAACCGTTTAACATTCATCTTCACCGGCTTGAAAAAGGATGGTGCTGGCGGATCCCTTTGCCGGGAAGAACCTCTGTAGGAATTGTAATCAATCCGGAGCATTTGAAACAATACGGTGCAACAAAAGAAGAGCAATACGATAATTACTTAAAGAGTGAAGAGACACTAAAAAAATTCACTTCGGCCGGGAAAAGAGAAACAGGTGTTGTTCAGTACGACAATTACCAAATGATATCTCAACAGTTATATGGATCAAATTGGGTTTTAACAGGAGATGCCGGTGGCTTCCTGGATCCTATCTTTTCTTCGGGTTTATTCCTTGCGATCAAAGGAGCATTTCGTCTGGCTCGTTTTATTGACGATGGTACTAAGCCGGATTATAAAACCTACCAAAAAGAACAGCTGCGTGAATTATTTGTATGGCAGAAATTAGTGGATACCTGGTATTCCGGACGACTATTCACACTTTTCAAAGTAGGACAAGATCGTTTAGATACTGCTTTCGGAAGATTCATCGGACCGCACATGCAAAAACATCTGACACGCATATTCTCTGGTGAGGCTGTTTACCGGCCTTTTAGCAGGAGGTTTCTAGGTTTTGTGACAGGATCGATGATCGATATCATGAAAGCGGTTGGATTACACAAAAGGAAAATAAAAGATTTAGAAATAAAATAAAAAAAAAGGGAATCGATCTGATTCCCTTTTTTTTAGATCATATTCTTTTGTTTGAATAATGCGCCTTTCAGAATATTGTATTTCAAAAACACTTCCACTCCTCCATTGTATTTTGATGTTTCGCGATAGGAGGAAACATTGACATCGTAAGAAACACCAAAGGAAAAATCGGCAAGTGTTAAAAACACAGAAGGTATAATTGCATCTTTATAACGGTAGTATACACCAATACCAAAAGCTGATTCGGTCATTAATCCGGTGATCTTTGTATCATTTTTATAACGGTAACGAATTGCGCAGCCACCAGTAATTTCCATTGCTTTACCTTGCTGAAAAAAGATTGCAGAAGGAAGAAATGAAATTTTAGTTCCCGGTCTGTCTATAAATCCATTGACATTCACGACCAATTTTCCATATAATTTTTCTGTAACAGAAAGATATTTTTGAGTCGGCTGATTGATATGATAGTAGGCAACACCAAAATCAATTTTTCTTTTTTCGTTCCGTGCGAATTTTACTTTGCCATTCGAGTATTCATAAAAGATACCGGCACCAAGATCAAAATAAAAGAAGGTGGTGGTCGGGGTGGTTTCATTAGAACTCATTGCAGTATTAAAACCTTGTCCATCGTATTGGTTGCCCCAATTCAGACTTGATAGATTTACTTTGTGCTGAGCACCGCCAAATGATAAACCCATAGAAAATTTACTTTCTTTACTGACAGGCAGAATCGCAGCGATGCATAAATTAGCTTGTGTAAGCCCGAATTGTGAATCACCCGCTTTATCACTAAAGAAATTAATTCCGGCCCCAAGGTGCGCTTTCTTTTCGTTCTTATCAAAAAGAGGCATATCCGCTGAAGCAGCAACGGTATTAAAAGCATTCCCCATAGCCATCCACTGGTTCTTGTAATTCACCATA
>JBILYL010000287.1:0-3750 GCA_044377775.1 Bacteroidia bacterium | reverse complement strand
AGGGAAAGTGTTGCAATGTAATGGCATTTTTTATAGAAAATAAATGTATTTCAATCCGAAAATAAGCATCATTACTGTCGTTTATAATGGCCATTCATTGATTGAACGGACTATTAAAAGTGTGATTGCTCAATCATACACGAATATTGAATTTATTATTATTGATGGCGGATCATCTGATGGAACTCTTGAGATTGCTGAGAAATATCAATCAAAAATTGCAGTTATCCTTTCAGGAAAGGACAATGGTATTTATGATGCAATGAATAAAGGATTAAAAATTGCAAGCGGAGATTATGTTCTTTTCTTAAATGCAGGTGATGAATTGTTTTCAGATCAAACGCTTGAAAATATTTTTGCTTTTGGCGCTGCTGACGTTTACTATGGAAATACAACTGTCGTAAACGAAAACGGAATTGTTTTGGGCGACAGACGATTGTCGCCTCCAGAAGTGCTGACATGGAAGAGTCTGCAATACGGAATGTGTGTTTCTCATCAATCGTTTATTGCTAAACGTTCGCTCTGTCAATCCTATGATCTGAAATATGTGATTAGTGCCGACATCGACTGGGTGATTGAAGTGTTGAAAAATTCCAAAATAATAATCAATACGCATACTTATATTTCCAGATTTCTGGAGGGTGGAACATCAAACAAACGAATGAAACAGGCTCTTGGAGAACGGTTCTCTATTATGATAAAACATTACGGGTTTATTTCTACCTTTTTTAATCATGCTTATATATTGTTGCGTTACCCATTTCATAGGCTTTCTAAGCGGTCGATGACCTAAATAATTTTAAATAGCATTCAGCGTTTCAACTAAAATATTTCACATTGAGCTCAATAAAAAAACAAGGAATTCAAAATGCGATCATCACCTATGTGGGTGTTGCAATTGGATTTGTCAGCTTAATGTTCATTCAGCCCAATCTGCTAAAGGCGGAGGAGTTGGGTTTAACCCGAATTCTGATTGCCGCAGCAAGTTTATTAGCTACGATTTTACCTCTTGGTGTGAGCAGCGTTACAACCCGTTTTTTTCCTTATTTTCGAAACGAAGAAAAACAACATTATGGATACTTTGGTTTTATGATGCTGTTTCCGCTCGTAGGAACAATCCTTTGCGGAATAATCGTTTACACTTTTAAAGATCGTATTGTTCAGCAATATATTCAGCAATCACCTTTGTTCACTTTTTATTTTGATCTGCTACTTCCATTGGCAACAATCATGGGTGTGAATATGGCGCTGAATGCTTATTCCGCTTCCCTTTTTAAAACTACGATCATTACTTTTCTGGAAGGCATTCTTTCACGTATTGTTTTTATTCTTTTGATTGTGCTCTACTATTATAATTGGGTAGATCTATCTCAATTTATTTATTTATTCATCTTCAGTTATCTGCTGCAAACCATTTGGATGTGCATCTATTTATTCATGGTTGACCGTCCTTCATTTAAAATGGACACAACTTATTTTAAGTCAATCGGACTCCCTAAGTTGATCGGATACGGTTTGTTATTGACCCTGACAAACGTATCTTCCTTGAGCCTGAAACATTTGGATGCGGTGTTGATTGGAAAATACTGGGATCTTTCTTATGTAGCTGTTTTTGCAGTTTCAGCTTATATTTCGCTGATTATTGAAATTCCCCTGAATTCTTTGGAAAGGATTTCCCATTCTAAGATCGCACAGGCATTCGCGAACAATGATCCCGAAAGTATCCGCAAGATCTATTATCAATCAGTAAAATACCTTATGCTGATTGGAGGATTATTGTTGGTCGGGATTCTTGTGAATGTCCACGAACTGCTTGGTTTGTTGCCGGATGAATATCAAGCAGGAGCTAATGTGGCGATCATTTCTTGCTGTGCAGCATTTTTAAATGTTTCAACCGGTGTGAATACGGCCATTCTGTTTAATTCCTCCAAATACCTTTCCGGAACAATCTTATTGTTTGTGTTGATGATTCTTGCTTTGGTTCTGAATATCTGGTTGATCCCTGTTTACGGAATGGTTGGAGCCGCAATAGCAACAGGTGCATTGGCGGTTATTTATAATGTGGTAAAATTTGTAATGATCTTGATCTTCTTTAAAATGCAACCATATGATCGATCCAGTTTGAAAATTATTCTGGTGATCGTAATTTCTTTTGTAATTGCATTTTTGTTACCTCATTTTGATAATGGTATTGTTTCAATGTTCATTAAATCAATCACAATAGCTGTCGTTTATTCAGGAATGACCTATTTGTTGAAAATAGTGCCGGAATTCCATTCGTATCTTCCATTTAAAAAGAGAGAATAAAGCAATTCCAATATTTTATCGAAGATTTTTTTATTGATTAGTCGGCCAACTGTTATAGTTGCTTATTGGGTCAAGCTTATTATGGTTTGAAAACGAGTATGCCGATTGATGAAAAATTAGTTGAGTTTTTTCAATAAAGCCTCACAATCTTTTTTTGCTTTCACATCGTCATCATTTGTAGGTGTTATTTCCAGCGCTTTCTTAGCCCATAATTTAGCTTCAACCGTTTTGCCCATGTCGTAATAGGTTTGCGCTAATTCATATTGATGAATCATGAACTTCGGTTCAAGTGAAATGGCTTTCATAAATGATTTTATGGCATCTTCATAAGAGCCGCCAGCCGGAACGCCACCGAAGAATGAATTGATCATTGCTTTTTCTATTGCACTGAAACCTGCAATGGTTTTATGCCAGCGGCCTAAAATGTGATGTGCTCCAGAAAGTTTTGGATTTAATGCAATGGCTCTGTCGGCCTCTGCCTTGATCAATTTTGAATTCGCGATTTTTTGTTTTGAACTAGCATTTTCATTGATCCTGCCTAGTGCCATAGCATAAGCGTAGTGCGCATCAGCACTTACCTCATTTAATTTAATCGCTTTTTTTGCAAGGTATTCAGCATTTTTATAATACTTCATTTTTTCTGCTTCCGGTGCATAATAGTATCCGTATTTTGAATAACAATAACTGGCGTATTGTAAATAATTAACATTGCCGGAATCCGATTTTACAAGTGATTGAAAAAGAGGAAATGCTTCTTTGTATTTAAAGTCAGTTTTGAGCTTTAACGCTTTGGTATACTCATCGTCATTCGATTGCGCGATTGAAACGATTCCTGTAAAAAGTAAAAAACTGATTGCGATTATTTTTTTCATTTTAATAGTATTTATTTGTTTATTTATTTATTAGAATGCTCTGCTAACACCAATCACAAAACGATATTGGATAAAACCCTGATCTGTTGCTGGTATTTTATTTAAGAACAAAGGAATATCAAACCGGATGGTTAATGGATTTACTGTTTGTAATGCTCCGAATTTTTTAATCGTTAATGTAGCACCAACACCTGCGTCAACTCGTAGATCCGACATTTTTAAAACAACATCCTCTGTTTTATTATAGTTGATGATCCCTGCATCACCAAATAAATAGGTTGTAAGTTTAAATGTTCTGGTTAGCCAGTTTTGTTTTTTTATTTTTACAATTCCACTGAATTCAAGTTCTGTATTTACTGCAGCACCTGTATTTCCTTTATATGTATATACAACACTTCCGTCACTTTGTATTTGTGGTGCCAGATAGCCAGAGTAGCCTCTTAAATTAAGTCCGCCACCATGCTGAAATATATTTGTACTTGCTCCGATTTCTGCCCATGCCGGATCAAAAAATCCTTGTGAACGGGTGTATTTATTTTCCATCATTTCTTCGGGATTCGCTCCTGCTAAA
>JBILYL010000286.1:0-3754 GCA_044377775.1 Bacteroidia bacterium | reverse complement strand
AAATTCAATTTTATTGTCTTTTATTTCAATGTTGTCAAACTTCATTTCTGATACCTTTTAATACTTAAATTTGGTAACACTTACACTCATTTTATAAAATGCTCTCCAGTGTTCGTATTCGTTGTCATTCACAGGATAAATATCCGCTGCAATTGTCCGTGTAGTTGGTTCGTATCGTTTCTGAAATTCATCAGGCAACTGATAAGTTGCATAATAAAAACGTTTGATCAAGCCTTTACTTTCCGTTCCATCAGGAAATTCGATATTCACAAGATCCCCTTCTTTAAAATAACTCAGGTCTTCTTGTTCAAAAAATCCTTTAACATACATCGGAGTGTTTTTATGAATTGCCATGATCTGTTCCGATTTTAATGCAACTTCAAACTGATGGGTGTAAATACGTGTTACAGTTCCATCGATCGGTGAATAAAATACACGAATTCCATTTTCGTCATCGCCATTTCCGGCACCTCCGATACTGCCACTTTTAGTACTTTTAACACGGGATGTTTTCACCATGCTGTTCAGTTGTTTTAATAAACCATACAATTGATTATTTTCACTTGAAAGTTTTGCAATAGCCGTATTTAAACGTAAAATTTCATTCTGAACGTATTCCAGCCTGTTCTTTGGAAGGACATCCAATATAATTTCGTTTTGTAATCGCTGAATTTCATTTTTGTAACTTCCTATTAAAGCAGATGATTCAGTTATATCAATTTTATTTAAAGCAACTTTTTTCATCAAAGCGTACTTTTCCTTCTCGATCCAATCCCATTCATTGTCGTAGCTTGTGGCTGTAATTCCACCGTTAAGCGAGATATTACCCCAGAGGTTGTCTTTATCGAGCGTATACACAAATAAAGAATCACCAACTTTTACTGTATCCCCTTCTTCTTTTTGAAATTCGATGATTCTGCAATCATCCGTTAACCGGATGCTTACGTTTTCAAATAAAACCTGACCATCTGCTTTAATAAAAAAGATTTTATTAATTGCATAATAACCAAGAAAAAAGAAAACAAGCGACAAAAAAACAATGTATATCACCCGATCCCAATTCCGTTTAGGCTTTTTTACATCTTCATTTACAACCCGGATCACCGAATCTTTACGTTTAAAATCAATACTTTTCAAAACTTTTTCTTTTATTATTTTTCCTGCATAATGCTCAATTCATCAAGCTTTACAAATGTTTCCAGATCATGCAAAGCAAATCTGGATGCATTCATAGTCGTGTTCAATTCATTGATTAGTTTTTCGCATTCATTTCTGTTTTTAAAATCTTTAGCCCGCAATGCAATAACTGTTTTAGTTGCGTCCAATGCGAATTCTTCTTTCACTTTCCTGATAATAAAATCAGCGTTAGGGTGCTCATAAGCCATCAGATAAACAAAATCCGACTGTGCATATATTTCTTTCAAGATTGGTTCAGGATAAAATACAGGAATCGATACACTTAATTTTAAGCCTTTTTGAGAACAATACAATTTTGCTTTTTTTAAGAGCTCCACATATTGATTCAGGTATTTATCCTTGTTGGAATCGTAATCCGCTAAAACATGTGGTTCCACATCCAAATGAAGCGCAGTGATCATCTTCAGGTCAATTCCATTTGTGATTGAGTCAAAATAGATTGAAGGATCCTTAGCGGCAATTAATTTATTATTTCCAATTAACAATTCAGACTGTATTCCTTTTGTTGCAAGCTTCGCAAAAAGATTCACGGCTTCAATTTTGTTTGACTGGTCTTTTCGTAACGAAATAATTGCCGTTGTGATTTTATTCAAACGTATATATTCTTCGATGTATTCAGGAGTATATTTTGTTTGGGCCTCCGACCAAATATATAATGCTTTAATGGTTTTTTCATGTGCAATTTTTAATGTATCCGACTTATAAGGTGTGATGAATGAAGCCACATCGGAGCCAGGAATTTTTGCATTGATATCCAATAATTGCAAATACATTTCTTGTTGCAGATCAAGCATTTCAATGTCAACAGCTATAACCTCATCCAATAAATTCAATGCGCTTAAAGGATTGAATTCGAAATCACCAAACTTTTCTTTTACACGTTCAATACGGATCAATTCTTCGTATTTTTTACGTTTTTCATAAAAGTTATTGTATTGTTTCAGCTTATATCTGAACTCATAGAATGAATTCAGAAGATCAACTTCATGTGTTGTTGCGGCCTCTTTCTGTTGGTATTCTAGTAATTTTGTTTGTGCGGAAACTACATTTTTATTTGCTTTAACACCAAGCGGAATTGGAACAGAAACTCCAATTCCGGCAGACAAAAAGCTTCTGTTTGCAACGGAAGTACTTACAAGATCATAATAGTTATAACGAAATTGTGTATTCAAGCGAATATCACTTAAAGGTTTATGGGCAAGTTCAAGATTCTCGATCTGTAATTTCAGAATACTGTCGTTCGCAATCTTGTTTTCACTGAAAGAGAATGTTTTGGATATATCAACATCAAACAGTGGCAATACTTTTTTGGGTAGTGATTTTTCATCGATCTGCAGCGACAATTGCTCATTGTAGCTTTTGTAGATCTGATTCAAACTGGCCACATCTACCTGTTGCTGCATAATCTGAAGCAAACTTAATCGTGGAAGGTGTTTCAGTAAATACAATTCATTAGCAATAGCAATCTTATCATCAATTATTTCCTGGCGTTTTTTAAGGAGCTTGAGTTTATGTATGTTGAATGCGTATATTATCTTATGGGAAATAGCAATGTAATCGCTCCCTGCAATCTTTGTTTTAGGCTTCAGAGAATTGATCACATTCTCATTTTTCAAAATTTGTTGCTTATATCTGTTGCTTATGATACCGTCTGAAAGTATATTCCAATCAACACCCGCTTGGAATCGTCTGTTATAGATAAGGTTATCATCGGCACTAAATCCAGGATCAAAATTCTCAAGGTAGCCAGCATTTGCATCCAATCCGATATCCTGACTCAGCAGTTTAAGCTTCGCTTCATTCACCTTCTGTTGATAATCTATAACAGAAATCGAATCTGTTGCTTTAACGGAATACAATTCGGGAATAACAGAATAGCTCTCAAAAGTTGGATGAATTGATGAAAGGTCGTTGTATTTTTTCCAGAAAGCAGTAAGATCCGCAATCTTTGTACTCACCAGTGAATCTTTGTTGTAGCTATTTTGAGCAGGAGAAAGAAATACAAGCAGACACAGAATGTGTATCATCAAAAAGATTTTTACTGTATTCTTCATAAGAGAGAGAGTGTTTCAGTTTTAAATTTTCGGAATGCAAAAATAGTTAAAATTAGTCCGGGAATCAAAAGAATTTGACTATTAAATATATGTATTAAGCGAAACTTGTTGATTAGATATCGGAGATTATAGTCGCTTTTCAATCTGATATTTATTACTGTCGGAGGAGCTGCGGGATATCAATTCTCCAAGAAAACCAGCAAGAAACAGCTGTGTACCGATTATCATTGCTACTAAAGCGAGATAAAACAAGGGTTTGTCGGTCACATCTCTTGTAGGAATAGCATAGGCTGATTTGTATACTTTTTCAGCTATTAAATATAAGGAAAGTCCGCCTCCAAGTAAAAAGGACAAGGTTCCCCAAAATCCAAAAATGTGCATTGGACGTTTTCCGAACTTTGATACGAAAGTAATAGACATCAGATCCAAAAATCCGTTGATAAAGCGCTCCAACCCAAATTTGGTAACACCATATTTACGCTCTCTGTGCTGAACAACCTTCT
>JBILYL010000285.1:0-3765 GCA_044377775.1 Bacteroidia bacterium | reverse complement strand
GCGACCTTTAATTTCATCATTTTCGATATTAAAAATAGAAACTGAATTCTCGATCGCATGCTCTGTAGCAACACGCTGAATGGTTTGAATAACTATTTTTTTAGCTTCCATGCTAGCAGAAATTTTCGATTCCTCCACAATGTCTTTAATATGAGACATAGCTTGAGTTCTTGCCTCCGCTTTCAATGATTCAACAAGCTGAGCTTTCGCTTCATCCGCCTTCATTCCGCTAAGGGTTTCCAGCTGTTCAACTTGTCTGCGGTGAAACTTTTCTACATCCTGTTGCTTGGCATTTAGCAGATCCAATTGGTGGGTAAGATTTTGACGAACAGTATCTAGTTCCGCATCCTTACGCTGCACTTGTTCTTGTTTTTGTGAAAGCGATTGCTCCTTTTGCTTCACTTTGTTTTCAGCCTGAAGAATTGCTTGATTCTTTTCATTAATAGACTTTTCGTGTTCCGCTTTCAACTGCAAAAATTTCTCTTTTGCCTGAAGCATTTTGTCTTTTTTAATTACTTCCGCTTCTGCCTCTGCTTCTTTAACGATCGCGTCCGCTTTTCCTTTGTTTAACATTTTTAAAAATAAAAATGTGATGACAGCCCCCAAGATCAATCCAACCAAGGCTATTACTGCTATTATAATGATGTCCATAAGTAATTTAAATTGTTATTTTGTTGTTAATAAAACCCGCACATTGCTTACTGAGAGCCAAAATAGGCTTTTACGGGGCAATCGAAACGAGTGAAGGAAGAATTTGTTTACATCTTATTGTTAACAAAAGGTAAACATTGACTAAGGATTGGACTCTTTTTGAAGAAAATCGGAAACAAATAGGTCGAGTTGATTGATTTCAGTTTCTAACTCAGGCGATTTCTTAGGTATGTTCTGCTGAGCAGCAATTAAATTCAGTGCGCTCATTGCAAGCAGATCCTGCTTATCACGAACGGAATAGTTCTGCTCAAATTCTTTCACCTTTTCATTAATCAGCTTCGCTGCATATTGAACCGAAATCTCATCTTCCTGTTTGATAGTAAGAGGATAAGTTCGACCTGCAATTAATACTTTTAATGATATCTCCGCCATTTCTATTGTTTCGGGTTTTAAAATTTAAAGCTTTAAGTGATTTGCTGAGAATTCAACAATCAACGTCAAAGGCTTAAATTCCAAACGGTTCTTTTACTTCAAAAGAGCAATACAGTCGTCTATTTCCTGCACAAGCTCATTAATTTTTTCTTTCGTATCTGTTACAATCTTATTTTGTTCTTCGTTTTTTGAATCCTGAATCTCTTTGTAGGATGTTTCTAAAGCAACAATCGTATTCTTTTGTTCTTCAATAGTTTTAAGCAAATTTTCTTTTTCTGCAACCAATAGTTCATTTTCCTTTTTTAGCTCTTGGTGCAATTTTACTATTTTTTCGATCTTTGCTTTTAAATCGGTTATGTTTAAAGTTAAGTCGTTCATAATCAAGTATTAAAATCTGTTCATTTCAAGTTTTCACAAATATAACACCGAATATCTGAACTACAAAATAATTCTTACTAATGGTTTTTATACCTTTGCATATGCAAAAACCGTTTTTTCTGCTCAACTTCCTTTTCACGCTTTATTTTACACTTCCGGCACAAACAAATTATCCCAAAAACGATTTCCGCTCACCGGTGGACACAACAATGAGCCTGGCAGGAAATTTCGGAGAGATCAGACCCAACCATTTTCACGCAGGCTTCGATATCCGGACAAATAACCGTGAAGGAATGCCCATATACGCTGTTGCGGACGGATATGTTTCCAGAATAAAAATTAGTGCATTTGGATACGGAAAAGCGCTATATATTACTCATCCAAATGGATACACGACTGTTTACGGTCATTTATTGAATTTCGATAACGATATACAAACGCTTGCTAATAAAATACAGTATCTGGAAGAATCGTATGAAATAGATACGATCCTGTCACCCGTGATTTTAACTGTAAAAAAGGGAGAGCTGATCGGCTTATCAGGGAACACAGGAGGGTCACAAGGGCCACATTTGCATTTTGAGGTACGCGACAGCAATTCAGAAATGCCTATCAATCCTTATTATTTTGGATACATCATTCCAGACACGGTGAAACCCAGGATCACCCAAATAGCAATTTATCCGCTGAATGAATCGGCTTCTATCAATGGTAAAAATAGTCCTAAAAAAATCACCCCGATTTATAAAAAAGGGAACTATTCTTTTTTAAAATCGGATACGATAACGGCAAATGGAAATATCGGATTCGCTATCGAATGTTACGATACCGAAACAAGATCAACAAATAAAAACAGTGTATTTTCCATTGAATTGCAATCCGGTGGAAAACGAATCTATTATCAGGAATTAGAAAAATTCACATTCGAAAATGCACGCTATGTAAATGCGCACATCGATTATGAATCAAAACAAAAATATGGCAGCAAAATTCAAAAATGTTTTGTTTCAAAAAATAACGAATCGGGAATATTCAAAGATGTTATCGATCGCGGTGCAATTCAATTCAATGATGATTCCATTCATTGGATCCGCTTTATAATTAAAGACTTTATTGGTAACACAACCGAACTAACGTTAAAAGTAAAAGGCCGCTCCAAGCCAATCCTTTCAAAAATCAGTACAAAAAAAAAGGAATCTCCGGATCATAAAATGATTGATTGTTTACAAGAAAATAAATTCAATACAGCCGATTTTCGGATCACAATACCTGCTGCGGCAATGTATGATGATGTTATTTTAAATTATTCGAAAAAAGGTAATATGCCCGGCACTTACTGTCCATTATATCAAATAATGGATGATGAAACACCTTTACAAAAATATGTTTCAATCGGAATAAAAGCCATTGTTCTTGCTGATTCTCTCCAATCTAAAGCGTGTATTGTGTCTTACAATAAAAAAGGCAAGAAAAATTATGAAGGAGGAACATTCTCTGAAGGATGGCTAAATACCCAAACTAAAACATTCGGGAGTTTTTCCATTTCAATCGATACAATTGCGCCTAAAATAAAAGTGTATTCCAAACAAATAAAAGATAAAAAATTTGACTTCATCAAGTCAAAAACAATTGGAATTCTAGCAAGCGACAACCTTTCAGGAATCAGAAAATATCGTGCTACAATAGATGGAAAATGGGTTTTATGCGAATATGAATTCAAAAAGAATTTATTATTTTACACTTTTGATCAGAGTATTTCAAAAGGGGAACACTTCTTCCAAATTGAGGTTACAGACGACAAAAAAAATATGTCAACACTTTCATTTGTCTTCATACGATAATACGACATTATCGGTTTTCACCAAACCATGAAAATGCTTTTAATGGTTTCTTTTTTCGTAGTTCGAACTTTTCGATCGCATTCTTTTGAATATGTGCAATCGCATCTTCTACTGAATCAGTATAAAGAAAAAGATTCATATCATCTTTCCCAATCGTTCCGGCAACAACCATTGCTTCAAAATATGCATTCAACTGCTTATAAAACTTTTTGTCCATCAAAACAATCGGAAATTTTTTTATGGATAAGGTCTGTATTAAAGTTAATGCTTCAAAAAATTCATCCATCGTTCCGAAGCCACCCGGCATTACAACAAAGGCGTATGAATATTTAACAAGTAATACTTTTCTAACAAAAAAGAAACGGATATAAACCCATTTATCAAGGTATTTATTCGGCTTTTGTTCTTGAGGCAACACAATGTTACAAGCGACAGATCTACCGCCAACGTCTTTCGCACCACG
>JBILYL010000002.1:0-33785 GCA_044377775.1 Bacteroidia bacterium | reverse complement strand
AGGCCCTGTTTTGACATATGGACCGGCTGTTCAGAATAACCTTTTAAAATTGATCATTGCAGCTGCCGTTACCAAAAAAATTCCTTTTCAGCGTGCAGCCGCTTCCAGAGCTACCGGAACCGATACCGATGCTTTTGCATATTCTATTGGTGGTGTGCCATCTGCTTTAATCTCTTTGCCGCTTCGTTATATGCATACAACAGTTGAAAGTGTGCACAAAGACGATGTTGAAAATGTAATCAAGCTGATCTTCGAATCATTAAAATCCATTAAAAATAATCACGATTTTAAGTATAGTAAAAAATAAATTAAAGGGCTTTTGCTTTTTTTTTATTGAAATAAATGTTGGAACTTTTAATTTTATTTTTCGTAAATTTTTAAAACAAAAATCATGAAAACAATTTCCCCGTTTTACATATTGGCGTTGTTCTTTTCCCTTTTCTTATTCGCTTGTAACGCGGATACTTCATCCCACAAGGAGGATGCATTTAATTCAGGAGATTCTTTGGTTTTATTAGAAAAGAAGGTTTCGGAGATTTCTTTTGCAGAATACGATATGGTAATCAGTGATATTCCTTTCCCGTTTGAAATCATTGAAAACCTCTATAGCAAAAAAGTACCTTTTGATCAAACTGCAATGAATGACATTACAGCTGTATCAAAGTATAATCAATATCATTCAAAAGCTTTGAATTTAGGTGTCTATGGTGCTGATCTGGCTTATTCGGTAACGTACGAGCAGTTTCAGCAATTAGGAGCATATGTAAAAAACACAAAGAGGTTAGCGGAAGAACTAAATATCCCTTATGCGTTTGATCAGTCGATGATGGATAAATATTCAAAGTTTAAAGACAATAAGGATTCTCTTACCAGAATTGTTTATGATTCATACAGTCAGGTTGATAAAGCTTTGAAAAATAATGAGCGTGTCAGCCTGGCTGCTTTAGTCGTTGCCGGTAGTTGGCTGGAAGGGCTATATTTATCAACAAAAACATTTATCAATACACCTAAAACAGCTGAAAATAAATCACTTTACAATATTATTGGTGAGCAAAAGCAGAGTTTATTAATCGTGATAAAATTGCTTGAAGAAAATCAAACAGATGAATTTATTTCCGGAATTATTTCTGAATTAAAGAAAATTACATCTGAATATAATAATCTTACATCAGATGTCGAGATGAATGAAAAACAATTGATTGCCATTCATTCAAAGGTAGAAGCGCTTCGGAATAAAATAATTAAAGGGCAATAACCCTTATTGTTTTTTTATTAAAAAGTCGCTTAATGTTTTCAGATCATCCGTGTTTATAAGATCTACTCCGCAATCCAACAGTGCTTGCCAAACTTTTTTATTTTCAGGAGTAGCCCACAAGCGAACTGTTTTCCCTTGTCTATGTGCATTGTTGACTAAAATGTTCAATTTTTCTTTTTCTGCAATTGGCAATTCACCAGATCCTTTCCAGTGTGTAATGTTTGAATATTTTGTACTTGCCATCAGGTAGATTGAATTGTTTTTTTCTTGCTGAATTGAGAGCAAATTTTGGTCGATAAAAGCATATCGCATTGAATCGTGCTGCAGCAGTTCGTAAGGTTTGTTGCCTGAAAGGATAATTGTTACACCTCTTTCCATCATTATTCCATTTTCGTAACTGCTTAGTACGGATTTGTATTTCCCGAATATTATTTTTAGCTCGCTATAGGTCTTTTCCGCATCTGATTTTATATCAATAAGTAGAATAAGAGATTCTTTGCAATCTGCATATACCTTCCCATTGTATTTGTTGCAACTGTCGAGCAATGGTTTTAAATATAGTTCTTCCAGTTTTCTTCTTTTAAAAAGAGGGTGTGTGTGAGAAACAAGAAGTTCGCCACTAACTAAAAAGACATCTGCTTCAATGCTTTTAAATTTACAAGATAATGCATCAGAAAGGGGCTGTTTATGTTTATAGTCATTATGCGAATGTGCGTTCTTTAAACAGCATTCTTGTGAATATAAAAATGCAGGAGAATATAAAATTAAAAAAAATAAAAATCGCTTCAATGGAAATGGAGATTGTTTTTTTGGTGACAATTATATGATAAAAAACATGAAATTTAATTTTTAAATTGCTATTTTAGTCAAAATTTAGTGAAAAAAGATATAATCAATTCAAAGGATGGCAATCATTGGTTCCGTTATAAAGCGGTCGTTTGAGTTAAGGGAGAGATTACCCAAAATTCGAAAGAAAGACGGTTATAAACAACAGACAAAAGTATTGAAGAAATTACTTGCTAAGGCTGAATTTACAGCTTTTGGTGAACATTATAATTTTTCAAAAATATTGGGTGAAGCTGATGTGATCAGTGCTTTTCAGAAAACAGTGAAAACACATGATTATAATTCTATGTTCAAAAATTGGTGGTACCGTGCAAAAGAAGGAGAAGCTAATGTTTGCTGGCCAAACAAGATAAAGTATTTTGCCCTTAGCTCCGGTACTTCAGAATCGTCCAGTAAATACATTCCCGTTACAACTGACATGCTCAAAGTTATTCAGAAAGTAAGTCTTCGTCTCATGATCTCTCAGGTACATTGCGGTTTGCCAAAAGAGCATTTTGAAAGAGGTGTGTTGATGGTTGGTGGAAGCACCGATTTGAAATACAATGGTAATTGTTATGAGGGTGATTTAAGCGGCATTACCACCAGCACCATTCCTTTTTACGTACAAGGATACAACAAGCCCGGTAAAAAAATTGCTCGTGAAAGAAATTGGGAAGCAAGATTAGAGGAGATCAGTAAAAAAGCGAAAGATTGGGATATTGGTATTATCTGTGGTGTTCCTGCCTGGATTCAAATTCTATTCGAAAAGATCATTGCCGATTATAATGTAGAAACGATTCATGATATCTGGCCGAATTTAAATGTTTACATCCATGGCGGTGTTTCATTTGCTCCTTATAAAAAAGGTTTTGAAAAGTTATTATCGCGCCCGATCGTTTATCTCGACACCTATCTTGCCTCTGAAGGTTATATAGCTTTTCAAACACGACAAGAGTCCGAATCAATGAAGTTGATGCTTGACAATGGATTGTTTTTTGAATTTATTCCATTCAATGAAAAGAATTTCGATGAGGATGGTAACATTCTTGACGATCCGGAAACATTGCATATCGATCAGGTGAAAGAAGGGCAGGAGTATGCACTTCTTGTTACAACCTGCTCCGGTACCTGGCGCTATTTGATTGGTGATGTTGTTAAATTTACTTCTGTAGAAAAAAACGAGATCATCATTACCGGGCGGACTAAACACTTTTTAAGTTTATGCGGTGAGCATCTCTCTCAGGATAATATGAACCGTGCTGTTGAATTGGTTTCCGCTGAATTAAATATTGATATAAAAGAATTTACGGTAGCCGGTATAAATTACGATACAATGTTTGCTCATCACTGGTTTATCGGTACAGATGATACTGTTGATGTTAAAGTCTTAAAAAAACGCTTGGATGAAACCTTGATGGAATTAAACGATGATTATAAAGTTGAACGTATTGCTGCCTTAAAAGATGTAATTGTAGATGTGTTGCCTTGCAGCATTTTTTATGATTACATGAAGACAAAAGGAAAGATTGGTTCTTCTTATAAATTTCCTCGTGTTTTAAAAAAGAATCAATTGCTGGATTGGGAAACATATTTGAAAATAAAAAAGTAAAAAAAAATGATCTTTAAAGCCATTTTTCAGGGATTAGCATTGGGACTCGCATTGGCGCTTTCACTTGGGCCCTCTTTTTTTGCTTTGATACAAACCAGTACCAAAAGTGGGTTCAGACCAGCACTTGGACTTGCATTCGGGATTTTTCTAAGTGATGTGCTTTGTGTTCTTCTGGCATATTTAGGAGTCGCCCAGTTTTTTGATAATCCCCAAAATAAATTGTATATCGGATTAGTGGGTGGAACAGTATTGGTGATGTTTGGTTTTTTTAGCGTGTTTCAACGAAAGAAAGTTGAGAAAAAAGATCTGGAAGTAAGAGCGGTAAGTATTCCTTTGTATATCATTAAAGGTTTTTTTCTAAATCTCTTAAATCCTGTTGTTATTGGTTTGTGGATGGCTTTTGTGGTTACAGTGAGCTCCAATAAAGATTATACATTTATTCACGTATTGTTCTTTTTCATTGCTTCTCTCTTAACTGTTTTTTTTACGGATGTTCTGAAAGCTTATTCAGCAAATAAAATAAGTAAATTTTTAAGTGAGAAAGTATTACGGATTATAAGCATTATAGCCGGTATTATTTTAATGATTTCCGGACTGATAATGGTTTATAAAGTATTTGTATAAAATGACTACTTCTCCAGTATATCTTTGATATTTGGTTTGAAATACAAATTGCTCTTCATGATTTTTCCGTCCTCTCTGAAAATAGGATTCCCATTTTCATCCAATTTACTCATGTTGCTTCTTTGGATCTCGTCAAATACTTCTTCAATTTTATGTTGCAATCCGTGGCGCAAGATAGTTCCGAACAAGATATACAATTGATCTCCCAATGCATCTGCGATCTCAACTAAGTCGTTGTTTTTGCAGGCTTCTAAATATTCTTCGTTTTCTTCTTTTATAAGGTTGTAACGCAATGTGTATTCATTCTCACCAACTTCAGATGTTGGTGTATATCTGTTCCCGATCTTAAATGTATCGTGAAATATTTCTACATGTCTGATCTTATGAATTAAATTTCCGGTTGTTGTGTTTGAGTCCATTTTTTTATGTTATTTATTTTTACGTTTCAATACAGGAATAAAAATTTGTTATTTCTTTTTCTTTGCTCTGTATTGGGCATTTATTCCTTCCAGAATATCTTTTGTGATATCAAGGCTGTCGTTTGCAAGTAAAACAGGACTTAAAGGGCCTTCACTGTATGCTAATACATAATTATAGTTGCCTGATTTGTTATAATCTTTGATATAATCTGTCAGATTTTTTCTGGCCTCTTCTGTTCTGGCCTGAATTTTTTCTCCCAATGCTTCTGACTTTAATTGAAGTTGATCGAGTTCATCTTTTCTACCTGCAAATTTTTCCTGTTCTGTGGCAATTTGATTTTCCGACAATAAGCCTTTGTTTGCTTTTTCCTGGAACTCCATATAATCTTGCTGCAATTTTTCACCTTTTGACTGGTATAGATTTTGCAAATTGTTTTGCTCTGCCTGAGCAGAAGCGCTTACATCTTTCAGGAAATCGTATCCCTCACTCAAAACATCCAAATTTACGAATACGATCTTGGATGCCTTGATCTCAGAAGGTGCCATTACAATTGGTTTTTCAACTATTGTAGAGTCAGATGAAGCAGTTGTTTCGGTTGCAGTTGAGTTGGAAGTAAAATGTAAATAATACAAGATGCCGACAGCAACCGCTAAAATCACATTCAGAAAAAGTGAGATGTTTTTGTTCATTTTGTTTGTGTTTAGATTTATGATCAAAGATAAAATAAAAAACGTCCTCCATTACTGAAGGACGTTTCTGTTATTATTAAAAAATGTTAATAATTAGTTTTTAGCTAAATAGTTCGCTACACCATCGTGCGTTGCTTTCATTGCTGTATCACCTTTGTGCCAGTTTGCAGGGCAAACTTCTCCGTTCTCTTCATTGAACTGCAATGCGTCAACCATACGAAGTGCCTCGTCTACGTTGCGTCCCAAAGAGAGGTCATTGATCAGTTGGTGACGAACGATTCCGTTTTTGTCAATCAGATATAAGCCGCGGAATGCGATCATTGGTCCATTTGCAACCAGTTGGTTGTTGTCATCTACTTCGTACTCGCCAAAAAGAACATCAAAATTCATAGATATTGTTTTTGTAGTATCCGCTACGATCGGATACTTAACTCCTTGAATTCCTCCTTGTGCTTTTGGCACTTGCAACCATCCCCAGTGTGATTGTTCAGTATCTGTTGAACAAGCAACCACCGCAACATTGCGTGATTCGAACTCTGCAATTTTTTCTTGAAATGCATGTAATTCTGTCGGACAAACAAAAGTGAAATCTTTCGGATAGAAAAAGAAGATCACATGTTTTTTGCCGATATATTGATCCAATGAGAAGTCTGCAATAATTTCTCCTCCGTTTACTACTGCTTGCGCTTTAAATGATGGCGCTTTTTTTCCTACTAATGACATGGTTTTATGTGTTTTTTAAGGTTTAACAAAATTTTCGGCACAAATTTACGAAAAATGGTACATCAATACTGATTTATAGATTAAACAATTAGTTATATTTATTGTTCAATTAAATAAACAAAAATAGTATGGCGTTAGAAATCGGACAACAGGCTCCTTCATTCACACTTTTAGACAGTGATAAAAATGAAGTATCATTAGAGCAACAAAAAGGTAAAAATGTATTGTTATTGTTTTTTCCTTTGGCTTTTACCGGAACGTGCACTGCGGAATTGTGTTCCATGCGCGATGATATAGCATCTTATAACGCTGTTAATGCGAATGTGTTTGGTGTTTCTGTGGATTCCAGATTTGTTCTTGCTAAATTCAAAGAAGAGCAAAAATTGAACTTTCCATTGCTTTCCGATTTCAATAAAGAGGTGTCAAAAGCTTATGGTTCATTCTATGAAACATTTATCGGCATGAATGGCGTTTCCAAACGTTCGGCATTTATAATCGATAAAAATGGAATTGTTCGATATGTTGAAGTGCTTGAAAAGGCTGCTGAAATTCCTAATTTCGTGAAGATAAAAGAAGTGCTAGCCGGATTGAAATAAGCTGCTTTGAGGTAATGTACATTTTGTAAAATTCTTTCCACTTTGTGCTAAAGGAAAACGATAGCGTTTTACATAGGCTTTTAAAAATAGAACTACATCATCACTATTGCTGTAGCGGCTCCCAATAAGATCATTGCAAACTTTATAAGGTTAAACCGATGATTTTCACTCGATTCAAATAGTATAGTTGTGGAGATATGTAGGAAAATTCCAATTACTACTGCCATGATCTTGTCAAAATAGATGGAAAGATCAAAAAGCAGGTTTTGTCCGATGGCATAGCTGATTAACGTCCCTAATGGTGTAACCAGAGCAAATACGATAAGCCAAATTATTGCCTTTTGTTTGCTGATGTGTGATTGTAAAAGCATTGTCATCAGTGCAATAGCAATAGGAATGTTGTGCATTACAATTCCTGTCAATAAAGAATTGTGGGCATCTGTTGCCATATTCGCCAAAGGCATCCCTTCTAAAAATGAATGGATGGATAAGCCGATCATCATTGCGTATGGAAATGCTGTGTGTTTGTGGTCGTGCTTGTGAACATGAATGTGTCCGTGTTCAATCCCTTCAGAGAAAAACTCCAATAATATCTGAGCAAAAAAACCAATCAATATATAAATGCCGATATCGGGCGTCCCCGACAAATAAATTTCAGGGATCAGGTGAAGTACACTGATTGCAAACAAGAAAGCACCACTGAAAGAGAGCAGCAGCTTTAAGTGTTTACTGCTGATGTTTATGAATAGCACACTCGTTCCGCTAAGGATTACAGATAAAAATAGAATGATGTACATTAAATAATTCATGTTGTAAATGTTTTTTTACGCGAATTTAATTTATCCCGTCATTACAGTGAACGAAACGATCTTAGACTTTTTTCGCAACAATGATCAACCTGTCCGAACTTATTTCATTAAATTCCTCCAGATTGTAATTGCCCCGCAAATGTACTATTTTAAGTTTATTTGCTTCAAAGTATTTCTCGAAATCGCTTAGTATTAATGCTTTTACACGCTCCTGAAAACAGTAATGTTTTCCTTTGTCGAAGAATTCAATTTGTTTGACAATAAAATTATTTTCAATTTTTTTAGTGATCTTAAATTCAATTTCTTCAATAATTTTTGTTTCGAAGAGAGATAAATTTGAAATAACTTTTTTCGAATTCATAAAGTCCATAACAAATATTCCTTCCGGTTTCAATCCTTTGCATAAAGCATCGAAGGTTGCCTGATCATCTCGTTTTTGCTCAAAATAACCGAAGCTGGTAAATAAATTTACAATTACATCAAAATAATTGGTTCTGAAAAGTTTACGCATATCATGCACGTAAAAATGTAAATGCTCATTCTCAGATTGTTTTGCACAACGGATACTTTCCTCCGAAAGATCCACTCCGGTTACATCAAAACCTTTTTGATTGAGATAAAAAGAGTGGCGTCCTTTGCCGCAGCCCAGATCCATGAAACGGCTTCCCTTTTCAGGATGAAGTAGTGTTATCAGGTTGTCGATAAACAATTCCGCTTCTGAAAAGTCCCTGTTTTTATAAAGCAGGTGATAGTAAGGCGAATCAAACCAACTTTCAAACCATTCTGTATGTTTAATTCCGGACATCTATTTTAATTTGTTGTAAAAATAGAAATTATTAAACGTACCAGCCTTGTTTAAAGAGACTAAGTGATAAATTTTAGATATTAACTGATGGAGTTCATTCGGAGCGGACTTTATACTACATGCAAATTCATTATACATACAGAAGTTGCATTTAGAAATAAAAGATTTGCTTGTAAATTTATTAAACAGTAAATTTGATTGCATTAATAATTCTTATGGCAAAAATCAGTCAAATTACTCCTGTTGATTGGAAAACCGAATTAAAAGCAGCAGCTTTTAAATACCACGTGCTAATTGCTTGGGTCGCTGTTGGTTTAAATCCCATATGGGCCATAGGCGATTATTTTAATAGTCCCGATCATTTTACTGATTTTCTGATTTTTCGCATTACTGTCGCTATATTGACACTTGTTGTTGTGCTTATGAAAAGCAAATTCCTGAAACACCCCGAGATCATTGCATTTATACCTTTTATCGGCATCTCTGTTCAGAATGCTTATATGTTCAGTGTTTTAAATGTTTCTGAATTGCAGAAACATACCTTTGCTTACATCGCCTTATTTATAGGTGCCGGAATGTTTGTGTTGTGGCGCCCCATTTATTCTTATTGGGTAGTCGGCATTTCCTTAGTGGCAAACATTATTTGCTTTAGTCTTTTTGGTCACTTGTCGGTAGGTGAGATACTGATCAATGGAGGGATGCTCACACTCTCTGTTGCCTTGTTTACAATTTTGTTGATTCATACCAGAACAAACCTTACTAAAAAGGAGATCATTGCACGTTTGGCGTTGGCCGAATCCAATAATTTGCTGGAGATCAAAAACGAGATCATTGAAGAAAAAAATAAAGATATCCGCGACAGTATCAATTATGCTCAACGTATTCAACAAGCAATTTTGCCGCCTGAAGAAAAGATCAGGGACGTTCTGAGCGATTATTTTATACTTTTTAAACCAAAAGACATTGTGAGTGGTGATTTCTATTGGCATGCTGCGGTAAGCACAACTCCTCAAAATGGGAATCCTTCAGAACGTATTGTGGTTATGGCTGCAGTAGATTGTACCGGTCATGGCGTTCCCGGTGCATTGATGAGCATTATTGGTAGTACCATTTTAAATCAAACTACTTCAGTTGCTGCGGTGAAAAACCCTGCTGATTCATTGGGCTTTTTAAATAAAGAAATTACCAAAACACTTAATTCCATTAAAGACGGAATGGATATGGCATTGTGTGCCATTAATTTCGATCGGATGGAACTGCAATATGCCGGAGCAAATAATCCGATATACATTGTACGCCAAAAACAAATTATTGAAGTGAAGGCCGATAAACAAGCGATTGGGGCTGATACGGAAGATGCGCATGTGAAAGTATTTACTAACCATGTGATAAAATTGGAAAAAGGTGATTCGGTGTATTTATTTACTGATGGTTATGCTGATCAGTTTGGTGGACCTAAAGGTAAGAAATTCAAATACAAAAAATTTCAGGAGTTGTTGATCGAGATGCAGGATAACAACATGGAGGAACAAAAGCATATCCTGAATTATCATTTCGAATTATGGAGAGGAGAATTGGAGCAAGTCGATGATATTTTGGTTATTGGTATTAGAATATAAGGGGTGATAAAGTAATTAAGGTTATATAGTGATGAAGTAAAAAGCTTACTAAGTAAATTGAGACAGATGTGTTCTGCTGCTTTCCTGTCACCCAATCACACAATTCCCCATTACTCAATTACCTTTCCCAAAAATTCATATATTTACTTCCAAATAAAAGATTTTGAATAAATTTTGCTCCACATATTTAAGAGTTTTATTAACGCTGTCATTGCTATTTGGATTAACAATTTCAGGTAATTCCCAGGAATTTAAATTCAGCCACATTACTGCCGAACAAGGCTTGTCTATGGGTGTTGTGAATTGTGTTCTGCAGGATAGTAAAGGTTTTATGTGGTATGGAACCCAGGATGGTCTCAATAAATATGACGGATACAGCATCACCGTTTATAAAAACAATCAGCTCGATTCGAATTCTGTTTCCAATAATTTTATCAATGCATTGTATGAAACCAAAAATGGTGATCTAGTCATCGGAACTAACGGTGGCGGTTTTGATTCGTACAATCTGAGTACAGGGAAGTTTGTTCATCACATTGGCGTTTCCGGAAATAAAAACAGCTTGAGTAATAATAATGTAAAATCCATTTTGGAAGATAGTGATGGATTATTATGGATCGGTACTGATGATGGATTAAACTCATATAACTCTAAAACAAAAAAAATCACCCGTTATTTAAACGATAACAATAACGCAAATTCGATTTCCAATAATAACGCCTGGTGTCTGCACGAAACGGCAGATGGTAAATTGTGGATCGGTACATATGGTGGCGGATTGAACTCTTACGATAAAAAAACAGGAAAATTCGAACACTTCAATCAGTTCGATAATTCGGGGAACTTACTGTATGAGAATATTAATTTGATCCGGTCTATCTACGAAGACAAGGAAGGCGTTTTTTGGATTGGAACGTTCGGAGCAGGAGTCCAGATCTTTAATCCGCAAACAGGTAAATTCATCAATAATTTAAGAGAAAAAGAAGGAGATCAAAATTCCCTTGTAAATAATCAGGTGATGAGTATTACCGAAGATGCCAATGGTATTCTCTGGTTGGCGACCTATGGAGCAGGAATCGATCTTTACAATAAAAAAACCGGTCGTTTTCGAAGTATTTCTTTTGATGAAAAAAATCTTACTGGAATATCAAGCAATCAAATTAAGTGCATCTACCACGATAAAGTAGGTTCTGTATGGATCGGCACAGAAGGTGGAGGAGTAAATGCACATTTCCGTGCATCCAATAAATTTAAGTTTTATACAAACAATTCAGGTGCAACAAATGGTTTGAAGAGTAACATTGTATATGCATTGCTTCAGGATAAAGACGGTTTGTTGTGGGTTGGAACCGGTCGCGGTGGCTTATCCACGTTGGATCGGGAAACAAATACTTATCAGCATTATCCTCAAATATCCACTACCGGAAATAATTCCATTCTTTCTTTGATGGAAGATCGTGATGGTATTATCTGGGTTGGAACCTGGGGTGCAGGATTAAATTCCTATGATAAAAAAACAAAAAAAATCACTGTTTATCCTGAGTTTAAAGCTGTGAGTGCCGCAACAATTGTTTCACTTTTTCAGGATTCCCGGGGTAAAATTTGGATAGGAACCTATGGTGCCGGAGTATTTGTTTACGATAAGAGCACAAAGAAATTCACAAATTATAATAGTGAAAACGGATTGAGTATTAATAATATCTATAATATTTTTGAAGATAGTAAAAACAATATCTGGATCGCTACTGACGGAGGAGGAGTGATTCGCTTCAATCCCGCTTCAAACGTTTTTAGGGTTTTTAACAGGGATGAAATTGCTAACAGCATCAGTTCGAATTCGGTGAATTGTTCTCAGGAAGATAAGCATGGAAATATGTGGTTCGGGACTTCAAATGGCTTGAATAAACTGGACGACAAAACAGGGAAATTTGAAGCATATTTTGAGAAAAATGGTTTGCCGAATGATTTTATATATTCCATATTACTTGATAGTAAAGGCTTTTTATGGATGAGCACAAATAAAGGAGTGTCAAAATTTAACCCTGAACAGAAAAATGAAAATGGTTCTGCATTCAGGAATTACGATGTTAATGATGGTTTGCAGGGTTTGGAATTTAATCAGGGAGCATATTATCAAACACAAAACGGTGAAATATTTTTAGGAGGCGTTAATGGCTTCAATACTTTTTTCCCTGATAAAATTCAAGACAATCCGAATGTCCCACAGGTACACATAATATCCTATAAACGCTTTGGTAAAGAAGTTTTGTTGGATACGCTTATCTACGATAAAAAATATTTGGAACTGTCTTACAAACAAAATTTCTTTTCGTTTGATTTTGTGGCTCTGGATTATCAAATGCCCGGGAAAAATAAATATTCCTATATGCTAGAAGGTGTTGATGCCGACTGGTCGCCACCGAGTACGCAGCGGTATGCAAGTTATACAGAATTAAGCGGTGGAGATTACGTATTGCGGGTGAGAGGAGCAAATAATGATGGAATATGGAATAACGAAGGTGTAACGATTTTTATCAGGATCAACCCGCCATTCTGGAAAACCAAAATGTTTTATGGACTTTGTATATTTATTGTTATTGGAAGTTTTTGGGGCTTTTTGAAATACAGAACAAGTGCCATTAAACGTGAAAATAAAATTCTGGAAGAAAAAGTTGAAGAACGGACTCAGGAATTGGCACAAAAAAACAAAGACATCACCAGCAGCATTCAATACGCGAAACGTATCCAGCTGGCGATTTTGCCTCCTTTGGAGCAAGTATACAAGTATTTCCCCGACTCTTTTATTCTCTATAAACCTAAAGATATAGTTAGTGGCGATTTTTACTGGTTTGGGGTAAAAGAAGGTAAGAAAATTATTGCTGCTGTAGATTGCACAGGACACGGTGTTCCGGGGGCATTTATGAGTATGATTGGACATAATTTGTTAAATCAGATCATTAGCGAGAATGGAATTACCCAACCGGATGAAATATTGAACGCATTGCACCGTGGTGTTCAGGCAGCATTAAAACAGGGAACCAATGTGGTAGATACCAGCGATGGTATGGATGTAGCGATCTGCTGCATCGATAGTGCAAATAATACCTTGGAATATGCAGGGGCCTTTCGTCCATTGTTTATTGTAAATCAAGATAAATTCAACAAAATTGACGCGGATAAAAATTCGATTGGTGGCTCACAGCTTGATGCCGACAGGAAATTTACTTCGCATACACTTGCGCTAGAGAAGGGCGATACAGTTTACATGGCTTCGGATGGTTATGCAGACCAATTTGGTGGTGAAAAAGGTAAGAAATTTATGGTAAAACGATTCAATGAGTTGCTGCTTGCAATGCAGTCTGAAAGTATGGCAGATCAAGCCAAAACGCTCGACCTGACATTTGAAAACTGGAGGGGCGATTTGCAGCAGATCGATGACATTCTTGTTATCGGAATTCGTTTTTAATTTTCCTTAATTCCATTGAACTCTTTATTTTGGAAAATAGTAAAATATTCATATATTTGATGCTCAGGATATAATAAAGCTATAACACAAAACTCCAATAATATGAAACGTATTCTTTTTTCTTCTCTCTTTTTTGTTTCTGCAATCACAACATTTACATTTACTTCTTGTAAAAAGGAAGAACCGGATACAGAAACTCAATCGGCTATTGATAATAGCGTTTGTGAAGGTGAATTTACCTCTCGCATGCCGGTTATCAATAGTATTGCCATTAAGGAACAAGGTGTGAAATCGATGATGTCTGGTTCACCTGCTATTATCATTGACCCTACTGATACTTTGAATGGTTTCCCGATCACATTGATCCTTGATTATGGTACTGTTGGAACTGTTGATGCTACAGATAATAAAACACGTAAAGGTCAGATTCAGGCTACATTTGACCGTTCGTGGGATAGTTTAGGTGCAACTGTTACCGTAAAATTATTGAATTATTATGTAAAAAAAGCAGGTACTTCCAATTTTGTTCAGTATGCTTGCGATAGTATGATGATCGTTCACAATTCTCTAAATTCATATACGAATTCTATTATCGGTGGAAAATGTATCGCAGCCAGCTGGAGTATGGAGTGGGCGTGTTCAAGAACATTAACACAAACTGCTGGAATGGGTGATACGATTGCAAGTAATGATGTTTTTGAATTCACAGGAAGTGCTGTTGGGAAAAATCGAGAAGGGAAAAATTATACCGTAAATGTGGTGGTTCCCGTTGTTAAAAAATCATCTTGTCCATGGATCGATTCCGGACGAATTGATTTGACACCGGAAGGTTTAGCAGTCCGTACCGTTGATTATGGAACCGGTGTTTGCGATAACCAGGCTACACTTACCATAAATGGGAATACGTTCGCGTTTACAATGAATTGATTTTGAAAGGAAACCCTTTTCGAATGACCAATTTGACTTTGTTTATAAGTTAATTAATTAGAAGTAAAAAAACGTGAGTTCCTGTTTGATTAACTAAACTTATTTATATATTTGCTTAATTAATTAATTAACAGGATCAATATCAGCTTTATCGATTTAACTTAGCGTTTATGATGTTAGATATTTACGATTTTTATGATAAAATGGAGCGTAATAATATTATGCTTTCATTTAAAGGTGATATCACTTCTGAATTGCTGACCTCCATTTTGCAAATAATGGAATCCAAATTGGATAATTTGCAGGAAGAACCCAAAATCAAAAAGAAAGTTTACAATGTTTTAGTGGAGTGTCTTCAAAATCTTTACCATCATATGGACGAAGTTGCTCCTGAACAAAATGATGTTATCCGCTCTGCTATTTTTATGATCGGTAAAATTGATAACCAATACAACATCGTTACCGGTAATTATATCAGAAAAGAAAATGTAGAAGGGTTAAAGAAGCGATTAGAAGATATCAATTTACTTTCTAAAGAAGAATTAAAAGAATATTATAAAGCGGTATTAAATAACGGTGAAATGTCCATGAAAGGTGGAGGTGGATTAGGAATGATTGACATTGCACGCAAAACAGGAGAGAAACTGAATTTTAGCTTTTCACCTGTAGATGATAAATTTTCATTTTTCAGTTTAAACATTAAAATATCACAATAAAAATAAGATTATGGAAACAATTTCAATTGAAGGAACACCAAAAACACCAACTATTACTTTTGACACAGGAAAAGGATTTTTAGAGATCAAAGGTCGCTCTATTCCTGAAAACTCTATTGAGTTTTATAAGCCATTAGTGGATTGGTTAGAAAAATATGCAGGAAAACCACAATCAGCAACAAACGTAAATATTCAATTGGAATATTTCAATACGAGTTCATCTAAATGTATTTTAGATGTATTCAAAAAATTGGAAGCAATCAATAAAAATGGAAGTGCTGTAGTAATTAATTGGTACTACGAAGAAGATGATGAGGATATGTTAGAAGCAGGTGAAGATTATCAAGCAATCATCAATGTTCCATTTAAAATGGTTCAGGTAGCTGAATAATATTTTCACTCCGAATAATTACTTGCGAGATAAAGTGTAAATAACATTTTATCTCGCTTTTTATTTAATAAAATATCGGTTTCGCTAATTGGATTTTCTTTCTTTATCCCCAATATATTCTTTCTATTGTCCAATAAACAGCAATTACAGCAATGGTTGTAGAAACGGGTATAACAATCCGTCTCCGGTACCATGTTTTTTTGTGAAACCATTTTCCAATCAGAAACCAAGCGGCTAAAATTACTGTCAACTGTCCGAATTCTACTCCGATATTAAAACTGATTAATGATTTGAAAAATTGCCCTTCTGTCAATCCCAGTTCGTTTAAAACTCCCGCAAATCCTAATCCGTGAATTAATCCGAATAAAAAAACAAGCAGAATTCTTGTTTTTATTAGTTTGTCTGTACATATGTTTGCTACCGATGCAAATACTATCGAAATCGCAATCATCGGTTCAACTAAAGCTGATGAAACAGGAACGAATTGCAGCATTGCAAGTGCCAGTGAGATTGAGTGCGCAAGGGTGAATGCGGTGCTCTGCCATAGAATAGATTTGAGATTGTCTCCGGAAAAAAACAAACAGAGTATAAAAAGTACATGATCAAATCCCCAAGGGAGGATGTGTTGGAATCCCAGTTGCAGGTAAATTAAAATTGTGTCCATATAAATAAAAAATGCTCCACCTTATTTACGGGTGAAGCATTTGTTTTGAGATAATAATTATTAACGTCCCTTTTTTCTGCTGAATCTGCCGAATAGGTTTCCTAATCCACCGATCAGATTTTTCAATACATCAAAATAAAGTGTAATAGCTAATGTCAGAGACATTCCCCATATCACACAGATGTTAACCCAGTATGTATCATAGTATTTTCCGAAGATTTTTTTGCGCGGTGCAAAAAAGTGCGCACGCCCTAGATCAGAATCCACTGGATCCAGATAAATGGGGTCGATCTTTTGTACAAACGCACCGTTAAGATCCAAAATACGATAAGGGGTATTTCTGTTTGTGACCAGATCGGATAAACTTTCGTTCTCATAATCATCTTTATCTTTTAAATACTGTGAACGTGATACACTGTCTTTGTTCATCAGATTGACTTCTTTTTCTTTTAACTCAGTCGCACGTTTGAAGTTGTTCAGATATACGGTTCTTAAAGTATTTGAAACGAAGTCGCGCATTTGAGTAGCAACAGTCGGACTAAACGCACCAATGTTTAATTTATCCATTCCGCCAACTTTCAGTTTTTCATTTCCTGGAACTTTTAATTCTTTCTTAAGTTCATTTTGTATCATTGCTAATGCAGCAATCACTTCCTGCTTACTTTCAGGTTTTTTGAAGTTTGCCTCGCAGAAATCGATCTTTTTCGCCATATCGATTATCCAATAATCTTTTTTGTAGGTGGCGATGTGAATTGCTTTATCGTACTTGTACGTTTTTTTATTGAATTTATTTTCTTTGAATTGCTTCACTGCAAGTGCTTCAAATGCCCATCTTGATGCCATCATGTCGCCAATTGCCGGAACTACACTTTGGGAAGTAATGATGGGGTTTAATTTGTCGAATTTAACCATCACACCGCTAAATAATAATTGCGGAATAATTAAAATAGGAATCAAAATGTATATCGTTACAGCAGAGTTAAAGCTGGAAGAGATGTTGAGTCCTAACATATTGGCAAAGCAGAATGAACTAAACAATAGAACCCAATAAGGGAAAGTCATTCCTTGGATTTCCAAAACATAGTTGCCTACCAATACAAATAAGAAAGCTTGTATAGCAGATAAGCTGAACATGATAATGATCTTCGACCAGATGTAACTTCCTTTACTCAGATTAAGGAATGATTCTCGTTTTTGGATTTTTCTATCGCGGATGATCTCCTCAGCACTTACTGTCAATCCAATGAAAAGGGCCACAACCACAGCCATAAACATGTAAATGATGATGTTTTCGTTTTCGCGGAAGGTGTAACCAACTTTATTGGACAAGTCTAAATTGATAAATTTTATGAAGTAAGCCAGGATGAATGCCAATGCAGGTGCTTCCAGCAAATTAATAGAAATGTATTGCGTGTTTGTTAATTTCGATAATACATCACGTGTAATAAATACTTTAAACTGCTTGAACTTGTTAGGGATCTTAAAAGTACTTTCAGGAATTTCTGTTATACTTTCTACCTCCTCAATGGTTTTTTCAATTTTTTCTTTATAGTGAACATTCCATTCCGATGGAGAAACTTTCCTGTTACGGGTCATGTTACCATATTCGTCCAATACTTTTGACTCTATAATATTGAAAACTTGTTCTGGGTTAACGTTGCCGCATTCAATACATTCACTTTCATTACTGTTAACGTGGTTTACAACCGTTTTGAAATAGATAACGGAGTCAACCGGGTTTCCGTAATAAATAGGATAACCACCCACATCCAGGATCATCAACTTGTCAAACATTTTAAAAATGTCGGATGATGGCTGGTGGATTACTACAAAAACTAACTTGCCTTTCAGCGCAAGTTCTTTAAGTAAGTCCATAATGTTTTCCGAATCTCTTGATGATAAACCGGAAGTTGGCTCATCAACAAAAAGTACAGATGGTTCACGAATTAATTCCAATGCAATGTTCAATCGTTTACGTTGACCACCGGAGATCGTTTTTTCTAAAGGGCTTCCTACTTTTAAGTCGCGGGTTTCAATTAAACCGATACTCGTTAAAACATCGGTAACCATTTGGTTGATCACGACATCTGTTTTGTTTCCAAAACAAAGCTTCGCATTGTAAAATAAATTCTGGAATACAGTTAATTCCTCGATCAGTAAATCGTCCTGTGAAACGTGTCCGATCACTCCTTCGATTTTTGCTTTTTCGGAATGAATATTTATTCCGTTGATTTTTACAGAACCACCACTAGGAATTTCATTTCCGTTCAACACATTCAGAAGTGTCGATTTTCCTGCTCCTGACCCACCCATAATCCCGATAAGCTTCCCGGAGTCTTCGCTGAAGTTAATATCACGAAGACCTAATTTACCGCCTTTGAATTTATACTCTAAGTTTTTTACTACGAAAGAAACCTTTGCCTTGGAAGTGTCACTCATGAAGGCACTCAGAATATCGCTGTAATAAACAGGTTTTACTTTCGAGCTCCGTAATGATGATCCCGGTGTCAGGATGAATACTTTACCCTGCGTTAATAATTGTCCGTTAAGTAAAATGTCACTTTTGCCATAATACAATAAGGCATACATGTTTACACTCTGAATCCAGAGAACACGTGCCTGACCGGTAACACCTTCTGCAAAAATATGTTTTGTTTCTTTGAAATTATGGTTGGTCTTATTGTCGATCACAAGTATGCGAGACGAGTCAGGGATGTTGTTGATGTCTGCTCTGACAAATTCCATACTGCGTCTGAATTCTTCATCCTCAATATTAAATGTTTCCGCTACGGTAATAACGAATTCCATTTCCTGCTCAGCAATCTCTGTGTTTGAATTGATAAATTCGATCAAGCGCAGAAGTACAACTACTTTTTGAACCTGAGTAAGTTCTCCGTTTATCTGGGTACAGATCTTTAATACTTTAACCGAATTTAAAGAGGTGCGTTTTGCTGTTCCGTCTTTCTTTTTTGTAACCTGGTGATGTGCTTCTAAAAACTCATCAAATATTGCCAAGTATTGATCCACTAATTCCTGATTCAACTGCTGCTTTAAGAAAGATTGCACGATCAGGCGGCCATTGTCATTGATGCCGTCAACCCTTGCAATAATTGCAAACATTTGCATTAAGGCTTTTAATATTCGTTCACTCATTGCTCGAAAAAAGTTAAGTAGTTAAGGAAAAAAAAAGACATTAATACCGCAGTAATTAATGCCTTTTTTTAAAGGTTTTTTATTCGATATTATTTTTGTTGTTTAAAGCCGATCAATAAAACTGCTCTTCCAGAACCTTGAGCGCTTCCGCTCAATTTTGCTTCTATTAAACAATCAAGTGTGTTTGTGATTTTGAAATCCCAATACGGAGCATTTTTAAATTCACTGTTTGTAAACAATAAATTTCTTTCTGAATCATATACCGAGAAAACTAAGTTCCCATCAGATAATCCACTGCAAGCAGCAATACGATAAACGGTTCCTCCGTAAAGTGTTGTATGAAACTCTGCTGTTTCATCAGCGTTCATCAATAATGCACGATATTGTTGTCCGTCAGAGATGAATTGATTTTCTAAGTGTCTTGCACATTGTGAAGCAACGGTATCCGCAATTTGTGCCGATGCACTGTTTATTGTAATGAATCCACCAACAACGAATACTAATTTTAAAATTCCTTTTTTCATTTCTGTTTTAAATTTTTATGTGACGATGTAGCGATTAGCTATCCGAAATTATCCTACAATTTGACTTCTGATTGACTTAACTTTCTGAGTGATTGACTCAATTTGTTCCGGAGTGATATTTACTGTCGATTTGCTGTTGATCGTTGTTACTTTCTTGTCAGCATCTGTAGTTGGTTTTTCATACGTGTATTTAAATTCCACTCCGTCAAAAACTGTTGATAGATCATTCAGGTTGTCGATGAACTCGGTATACTCCGGTTGACTGTAAAACTGAGTAAGTAATTTGATAAGACTTTGTAACGAAGTTTTTTGCTCAGCAATTCTTCGTTTTACATCTTCGTTTGGTTTTGTTTTATAAACGTTTGTCGCGAAATATAAACTTTCCAACCATCCTCCAGCTAAAACCAATCCGCTAACATCACTGCGGTCGTTATTCTTTAAATAAGCATCACTTGAACGGTAAGCAACACCCACTAAAACTAACATTGAATCTTTGTTTCCCAAGTTTTTCGCGAAACGCTCAATTGTATTGGCATCAAATGCTCCTGAAACACCTAATTCATCTGCTAGTTTTTTAGCAGCATTTAAATATCCGATTGCATCTTGGTTTTGATCATAAATAGTCACATAACCTAAGTCAGCACCGTAAATTCCTAAATTCAATGCTTTAGAAAAGTTTGTGGAATATTCTGAAGATTTATTTGATGGATTAAGGATATCTTTGCTGTATGATGCACCACTTCCTTTAATTAGGAATGCTGTTTGAATCGGAGAGGGGATACTGAAAATCTCACCGTTTACATTCAAAATAGTTGTTTGGGTACTGTCAACTGGAGGCAATTCATCCGAATCTTTTGTTTCTCCACCTCCGCAACCTGCTGAAAGCAATGCGGTAGCTGATAAGAATAAAAATGCTCCTCTAAATGTGATAAATTTCAATCTCATTTCAATTATGGGGTTTTTGATGTTTTTTAAATTAATGCTCAAAAATAACACTTTATCTAATAAATCAAACATTTCATCAGCATATTTTTATTATTTTAATTAGTAAAAAATACCCCTTATTCATTCTTAATATGTTTTTTTACGGTTTTGAGGGTTTTGAATTTCTGAAGTGCTAGAAACGTCCTTATTATGAGCTTATATTGTTGTATTCCGTGTTTAGAAATTGCTGCTTTCTTTCTCTTGTTTTTATTCAAATCAGAGCGATTTAGGAAGAAATTCGGATTTTAAAGCTAATTGTTTGTGGTTTTGGAATCGAATTTCTACTTTATTCTGAAGCCGAAGACCGGCAATTTTTTAATTTGTTCTGAAATTATCTTTTTGGCTACTCAGCACCTCTCTCTATTTGGTCTGCCGAACCGCACTTTTTATTTCTATCTTTGCAACAAAAAAAGAACGCTTTGAAGAACGAGATCGATATAAAAATGATTGCCAAAACCATTTTTGGTTTGGAAGAATTATTGTCACTTGAATTACAACGATTGGGTGCCAAAAATGTAGAAATTCATAACCGTGCTGTTAGCTTCACTGGCGATCAGGGGTTTATGTATAAAGCAAACTTGTGTTTGCGCACCGCTCTTCGGATCCTGGTTCCTTTTAAGACATTTAAAGTGACTGACGAAAAATCCTTGTACACCGCCATGCAGTTGATCAACTGGGAGGATTACATCAATGTTACAGATACTATTGCGATTGATACTGTTTTAAGTACCGATCTGTTCACCCATTCACAATATATTTCTCAAAAGGCCAAAGATGCCATCGTTGATCAGTTCCGGTTGAAATACGATGCCCGTCCATCTGTTGATCTTGAAAAACCTACGATCCGGATCAATCTTCATATACACAATGATATTTGTACTGTTGCATTAGATAGTTCAGGTGAATCACTACACAAGCGTGGTTACCGCGATAAAACCAATTTGGCTCCTATTAATGAAGTATTGGCTGCCGGGCTGGTTTTGTTGACCGGCTGGGATAAGCGAACTAATTTTATCGATCCGATGTGCGGTTCAGGTACAATCTTAATTGAAGCGGCTTTAATTGCAAACAATATTCCTCCAGGTTATTACCGTGAAGATTTTGGTTTTGAACGATGGGAAAAATTTATGCCCTTTGATGAAGAACTTTGGAATACCATTTTTGATGCTGCCGTAAATAAAATTACGAATCACGAACAAAAAATTCTTGGTGGTGAGTTGTCACCCAATGTTGCAAAAAAAGCGAAAGAAAACATCAAACATGCGAAGGTGGATGATATTGTCTCAATTAAGAATTGCGATATGAAAGACTTTGAAGTTCCCCCGGGAAGAGGTGTTGTTATTATTAATCCACCTTATGGCGAGCGAATGGTGAAAGATAATATTGAGGAACTATACAAAATGATGGGCGATACGTTCAAGAAAAATTTCTCGGGATACGATTGTTGGATCCTGAGTTCTAACATGGAAGCATTCAAGCATGTCGGACTTCGTCCTTCCCGGAAAATTCAGTTGTATAACGGTCAGTTGGAGTGCCGTTTTATGAAATTTGAAATGTATCAGGGCACAAAAAAAATACATAAGTTGGAAGGTCGTAATACCGGGGAAAACGAATCTTCAGTTTCTCGCGCTGACTAAATTCCTAGGTGGGTGTGATGCTCATCATTGGTGTTAAATTCATTAACTTTATAAATTCGTATTTGTAATTTATTGTTACTATGAAAAAAATTGCTGTTTTTACTTCAGGAGGCGATTCGCCCGGTATGAATGCTTGTTTGCGTGCTGTAGTCCGGACGGCTATTTTTCATAAAATAGACGTTGTCGGAATTCTTCATGGTTATGATGGAATGATTAAAGATGAATTTATTGAAATGAATTCTAGGTCTGTTGCTAATATTATTCACAGAGGAGGCACTGTGTTGAAAACGGCTCGCAGTAAAGAGTTTATGACGCTGGAAGGGCAAAAAAAGGCGAAAGCAAATTTACTTAAACATGGCATTGATGGTGTTGTTGCAATTGGTGGTGATGGAACTTTTAAAGGAGCGTTGGAATTCAGTAAAATGTGTAACATCCCTTTTGTTGGTTGTCCGGGGACAATCGATAATGATTTGGTTGGGACAGATTTTACTATCGGATATGATACAGCTATCAATACGGTTGTAGAAGCGGTTGATAAAATCCGTGATACAGCTGAAAGTCACGACCGCTTATTTTTTGTTGAAGTAATGGGTCGTGATGCCGGATTGATTGCATTGCGTGGAGGAATAGGTGTTGGAGCGGAGAGTATTTTAATGCCGGAAACTAAAACGGATATTGAAGATCTGATCAAGCGATTGGAAGGCGGACGTAAAAGCAAATCCTCCAAAATAATTATTGTTGCTGAAGGGGACGAAGCGGGTGGTGCTTTTGTAATTGCTGAAAAAGTTAAAAAACGTTTACCTGATTACGATACGCGTATCACTGTTCTTGGTCATATTCAGCGTGGAGGAAACCCCACGGCTATGGATCGAGTGAATAGCAGCAGAATGGGTTTCGCTGCCGTGGAAGCATTGATGAATGGCGAAAAAAATAGTATGATCGGAATCGTTGATAAAAATATTTTGCACACTCCTTTCCAAAATGCTGTTAAACATATTCAGGAACTCAATCCTGATCTGATGCGGATGGTTGGTATTTTGTCTCTTTAGTACATTAGCTAAACAAAATTATCTTTTTGTTGTTTCTATCTCAACTGAATTATAAACATAAGCTCCAGAAAGGAATGAATTATCAAACATTAAAGTCCGTATTTTTTCTTTTTATAGCCTCGATGTTTTTTAGTAGTTGTGCTTTGTTCCGGCCACGACCGATAAAATTATTTAATCGGGCAGTTGAAACTAAACCTTACGATGTGGTAATTGTTCCCGGTTGTCCATACGATGGAGCTGATTGGACCACAGCGATGAAGGGCCGTGTTATCTGGGCCGATTATCTAATTAAAAATGGAATCACAAAAAATGTGATATTTTCTGGCGCTGCTGTCTACACCCCTTATGTTGAAGCGAAGGTTATGGCTCTTTATGCTGAAGCGTTAGGTACTCCAAAGGAAAATATTATTATTGAAGACAAAGCGGAACATAGCACCGAAAATATTTATTATTCCTACCATCTTGCTAAGAAAATGGGCTTTACCAAAATTGCAGTTGCTTCTGATCCTTTTCAATCTAATTTGCTCATGCGTTTTTCCCGCATTCGTTTCAAATTACCGATCGCACATATTCCCTTTGTGATTGATACACTTGCAAAGATAGACGATGTGTTTCCTAAAATTGATGCAAGCATTGCTAAAGTTGAAAACTTCAAGTCTATTACTGAAACGCAATCCAAGCGCTATAGAAGAAGAGGGACTATGGGAAAGAATATTAAATATGAGAAGGAGTAGATGGGTAACTCTTAATTAGTATATCCCATCTTTTTTTAATTCTATTATTACAAATTCTCGCGACAATCCTTTCCTATGTGCGAAGCACAAAGTGCTTTTCCACTCAACCATTTTTTTCATTTCAAGCGAAGTCGAGAAACTTTGTGCGTATATTTGTTCAATGAGTCGCACCACTTACTTTGTTGATGTAATTTTACCCCTTTCGGTTCCCAATTTGTACACTTATCGTGTGCCTTTTGAGTGGACAGATTCAATAGCTATTGGAAAACGTGTTGTGGTTCAGTTCGGAAAAGGGAAATTGTATTCCGCACTTGTCAGGAGAATTCATGAAATCCCGCCCAAACAATATGTTGCAAAATACATCGATTCGATTCTTGATGATCATCCGATTGTGAATCAAAAACAATTTGAATTGTGGGAATGGATGTGCAGTTATTACATGTGCAATATTGGTGATGTAATGGTTGCTGCTCTGCCTGGCGGTTTGCGTTTGTCCAGTGAAACGAAGGTTGTTTTGAATCAGGCATACAAAGAGCAGGTTTTAAAAAAGGAACTTAACGATAAAGAGTTTTTGATCCTTGATGCATTGGAGATTCGGCAAGTATTAACACTGAATGATGTATCTGATATTATTGAACAGAAAATTGTTTATCCGATCATTAAATCACTTATCGAAAAAGGAGTCGTTCTTATTCAGGAAGAACTGAAAGAAAAGTTTAAGCCCAAAATTGAAAGTTTTGTTCGCATTACCGACTACGCGGATGATGAAGAAAATTTAAAAACATTTTTTGTCGCGCTTGAAAAAAAAGCACCCAAACAATTGGATGTTGTAATGACCTACATCACTTTATCGAAGCGTTATTCCAAAGAACGTGTTGAAGTAAGAAAATTAGATATATTAAAAGTTGTTGAAGGTGGGGAGGCTGCATTGAAATCCCTGATCAAAAAAAATGTTTTTGAATTATACGAACGTGAAGTCGGACGACTGGCAAGTTTTGAAAATGAAAATAAAATTTCAAATCTGAATGAAGAGCAGCAAACGATTTTAGATTCAATAAATGTTCAGTTCGGAAGAACTGAAAACATTTCCGGTCAGCCGGTTAAAGATGTTGTATTATTACACGGTGTAACGTCTTCCGGTAAAACTGAAATTTATGTTAAGCTCATCGAACAGGCCATTGCAGAAGGGAAACAGGTTCTGTATTTACTTCCTGAAATTGCGCTGACCACTCAGATCATTAATCGGTTGAGAAAATATTTTGGTGACATGGTTGGTGTTTATCATAGTAAATTCAATGAAAATGAACGGGTGGAGGTGTGGAACAATGTTCTGGGTAGATCATTTGATAAGGAAAAAAACGATACTGAATTTCCGAATTTTAAACTGGTTATCGGTGCCCGTTCTGCTTTATTTTTACCCTTCAGCAATTTAGGATTAGTTATCGTTGATGAAGAACATGATACTTCATATAAACAATACGATCCTTCTCCTCGCTATAATGCCAGAGATGCCGCCATTTATCTGGCTCATATTCACAAAGCTAAAACACTATTAGGTTCGGCAACTCCTTGTATCGAAAGTTATTATAATGCTCATGATGGGAAATACGGTTTTGCTGAATTGACAAAACGATTTGGTGGTGTTCAGATGCCGGAAATTTTGATTGCTGATGTCAAAGAGGCGACTCGGAAAAAACAAATGAAGTCGCATTTTTCTCCTTTGCTATTGGATACAATAACCTTAGCACTTGATAAAAAAGAGCAGGTGATCTTGTTTCAAAACAGAAGAGGTTTTGCTCCGCAGCTCGAATGTAATATGTGTGCCTGGATTCCGCAATGTGCCAATTGTGATGTGAGTTTAACGTATCATAAAGTGAGCAATCAGTTGCGTTGTCATTATTGCGGCTATTCAATTAAACCGCCAACAAAATGTGCTGCATGTGGTGATACAGATTTGAAGATGAAGGGTTTCGGTACCGAAAAAATCGAAGAAGAATTATCTATTTTCTATCCTAAGGCTAGGATCTCCCGGATGGATCTCGATACAACGCGAAGTAAATTTGCTCATCAACATATCATTCAGGATTTTGAAGAAGGAAATATTGATATTTTAGTAGGAACACAAATGGTTACTAAGGGACTTGATTTTGATAATGTAAGTATGGTTGGGATATTAAATGCCGACAGTATGCTTAATTTTCCCGACTTCAGATCCTTTGAACGTAGTTTTCAATTGATGGCTCAGGTTTCCGGAAGAGCCGGTAGAAAAAGTAAACGCGGTAAAGTAATTATTCAGACACAAAATCCTGATCACAGTATTATTCAGGAGGTGATCGCGAATGATTTTGCATCGATGTATACCAATCAGTTGATGGACAGAAAAAACTTTAATTATCCACCTTATTTCCGGTTGATCGAGGTAACTGTTATTCACAAAGATGTGGATATGGTCAATGCTTCTTCCAAATATCTTGCGGATGCTTTAAAAAAACATTTTGCCAAACGGGTTTTAGGTCCTGAATTTCCATTGGTTTCCCGAGTACGCAATTTGTATCATAAAAATATTTTATTGAAGATAGAGCGAGATGCTTCTGTCGGACAAGTAAAAAAAATACTCTCTGAACTTCTTGTGAAATTTAAGTCCTCCGCTGATTATAAATCGGTAAGGATCCAGATCGATGTTGATCCAATGTAATTAAAACAATGAAGCAGTCTTAATACTTTGTGTTTCCTTTATTTTAAATCCACCACCCAACATTAATTTAGTTTAATTTTAAGCTGACTTAATCGAGCTGTTAAATCATTTTGTCCAATTGCTTTGGTATTCTCGCAATGACCTTGCTGAGATTATTTGTTGCTAGTTAAAAAATTAATGATGCCTTTGAAGTATGCTTCTGCAACTTGCTGTATGCGTTTGTTTTTTGTCTTATCGGTTTCTTCACATAATAATTTGCATTCATTGATATTATCCTGATAGAGTGTTTCTCCATAAACAACGGGAGAATGGATGTAACGTGGAAGTTGCAGATTTCTGCAAAATACGCCATCAGCATTTGTTGGTAAGCAGCCTTCTATTAAGTATTTTGCATCAAGGATAGTTGCTGTTTGAACTTTTAATTCAGTTTCAAATTGTTTTGTAACGGAGGAACTTAAGGCAATAGATTTTTCTAAATCATCAGTAATGAGTAAGCGTAAAAATTCAAAACGCTTTTCCTTATTAGACAGATCGTTTTTCATAAAAGCGCCAGCAACAAAACACATGTTGTAATTTTTTGCAGTTGTTTTGTTCCAATCTGAATTTGTTTCATCTACGTTAAAATGGATCACAACGGTGTAATCCGGTTTAAATTGATTAATCAATTCTACACGTTTGGCCAATTCTAAATCTCGGAAAATAACCCTGAAGATATCCCTGTCTTTTGCTTTCGGACTTAAAAAATATTGTTTTTGTGATGATTTAAGCTCTCCGATCTTATAGAGACTATCTACTGCATTTTTTAAATCCGATTTTTTCCATTGGGTAAATGTTTTCCCAAATGCACAATGATCGGCAGTGCGGGTTAAAAATACAACAGCTCCTTCTTTTTCTAATTTCTTTTTCAGTAATTGTGCAGTTGCGAATGTTAATATTCCTTCAGCAATTTCGATAGAGTCTTTTATTCCGTTTATACTATCGCCTTTGATGATGATGTGCTTCTTTTCGAGATCACCCATTGTGAAATCGTTTGCAATATGTCCTGGGTCAATTGCGATTCTTATTCCTTCCAGCTTTTTAGCATTCGGATTTTTTTTAATATAAACTCCATCGGGATATTCTCCCTCAGGAAATTTAAATGTTCCGGTTTTGAAATAAATGTCAAACAACTGTTGATTTGTGCGGTTCTTTATTTTGTCATTCAGATAATCAGACAAGAGCCAACTGACAGTATATTCAGGTTTGTTAACGGATTTATTTTGAGGAGAACTATATATTTTTATTCCTTCTTTGTCAATAGAATAATAACCCGAAAGTGCTTTTTCTCTGTCTAAATATGTTTGCGCTTTTTCGGTGGCGTATTTGATTTTGGATTGCACATCCTTCTGAGCAGTGATGTTTGTGCTCAGGAAAAGAAATAGGAATATATAAATGGTGCTTTTCATTTCTGTTACAAAAATAATCAATTAAGGCATTGGATAATTTATGTTAATTTTGTTTTATGAACATCAAAGGAATTCAGTTCGATTCGGAATTTAGTTTTAAAACCAGCAGGAGTGGAGGGGCAGGCGGACAAAACGTTAATAAAGTTTCCACGAAAGTGGAATTGGATTTTGATGTTGTAAATTCTGCGCTGCTAACCCCTGAGCAAAAGGAGATCATCCTTGCGAAGCTTTATAATAAGATTTCCAAAGAAGGTATCCTTCAGGTGATTTCTCAAACCGAACGGAATCAATTGGGCAATAAAGAAATTGTGATCAGGAAGTTTTATGAGATGATTCATAAATGCTTTGTTGTTCAAAAAAAGAGACGACCCACAAAGCCAAGTAAAGGGTCAAAAGAAAGACGTTTGACCGGTAAGAAGAGAGATTCTGAAATTAAAAAACTCAGAAAAAAGGATTGGTAGGTTTTATTTTTTTGCGACTATAAATTTCCCTTCAATTTTTCTGTCTGCTACCATGATCTTGAAATGATAAACTCCCACGGGTAGGTTTATTTCATCTAAAGATATTTCATTCGTTTTTAATCCTTCTAGTTTCAATACCAAAGCACCGGATGAATTGTATATTGAAAAGTCAGCCGTTCCATTATTGTCGTTGCTGAAATAGAGTTTACTACCCGATTCTATAGGCATTGGAAACAGTGCATAACCACTTTCTTCCAGTTTGATGAATGTGATTCCTAAAATATCTGATACGCCATTTGTGTTTAAGTTGATACGGTAATAATTTCTTGCATTAGCAATAGGATTTGTATGTGAGAATGAATAGCGCTCGTTTGCTGTTGAACTGCCACAGATGCCCGGGTATTCATAGATGCTTGTAAAGTTTATTGAATCGCTGGAATGTTCTACTTTTAATCCTGTACACAAATTTCCGGATTCAATTTCCCATGTAACAAGCAGTTCATTTTGAAATCTGTTCAATTCAAAAGACAGCAGCATGGGTGGATTTTGTGCCTTTAGTATTATGGTTAGTAGTATTAATAAAACAGTGAGGTAGTGTTTTTTCACGATTGAGTTTTTATTTTATTAACGCAGTTGTTGCCGTTTTATTGGTGGCGTATTTCTGTGATCTGATTTTAAAATTATCCGACACGTTTCATGAATTCATTCCACAATACTTCATTCGGAGGAGGAGCAATAATAACGATAGTTTCTTTTTTTACCGGATGAATAAATTCTACTTTTCTGGCATGTAGATGAATAGATTTGTCTTTGTTGCTTCTGTCGAAACCATATTTAAGATCACCTTTAATAGGGCAACCCATGCTTGATAGTTGAACCCTGATCTGGTGGTGTCGGCCGGTATGTGGCTTTACTTCAAGTAACTGATAATTGTCGGAACTGCAAATTAATTCGTATTCTAGCTCTGAACGTAATGCACCAGGTGTTTCCTTCTCAAATGCCTTTGACATGTTTTTTTGTTCATTTTTTCTTAAATAATGAACAAGTGTACCAATGATGTTTTTGGGTTTGTTCTTAACGACTGCCCAATACGTTTTTTGAATCTCCTTCGTCTGAAACATCTGGTTTAGCCGGGTTAATGCCTTACTGGTTTTTGCGAATAAAACGATCCCGCTAACGGGGCGGTCAATGCGGTGAACTGTTCCAACAAAAACATCTCCAGGTTTATTATATTTTTCTTTGATGTATTGTTTTACGAAGTCGCTCAGCGGTGTGTCACCTGTTTTGTCGCCTTGCACAATATCCGATGGATGCTTGTTTACAGCAATTATATGATTGTCTTCAAATAGTACTTCTAACTTATACTCCATCGAATTACGAAAAAATTACGAATAATAAGAATTTACGAATCTTGCTTCTCTTTATCATATTAACCTTCTTGATTCATATTGACTAATCTTTTAAATTTCACACCTTGTGGAGTAAAGTTTATTAGTATTGCGAGCTTATAATTACTCAACTTTAAATAATTCACTACTTGATCAATGTGCGTTTTAGTAAATGTTTGGTCTTTTTTTAACTCTACAATTATTTTATTGTCGACTGAAAAATCTAAAAAACCTCTACCAATTACTTTATTCTTAAATTTCAAAGGATAATATTCCTGTTCTTTAAATGTGATTTTCTTTTCTTCAAAAACTGTAGCCAAGGCTCTTTGATAAATCTTTTCTGTATGTCCTGGCCCCAATTCATTAAATACCTCATAGGCGCATCCCACAATAATAAAACTTAGTTCAGGGTAAACCAAGTCAGTTCTTTTAAGCGTACTAATTGTCATAAATTAAATTTTTAAATTTAACGGAGTAGACTTTTAGTATTTCTATTTTGTATATAATTTGTAATTCGCTGCTCCAACAATTTGTATTTCGTATTTTTCGTAAAAAATTCTTAATTCGTTGGCGTCTTAGTTAGTACTGTTCGTTACTGTTTGGAAAATCTTTTGACTTTACATCTTTGATATAATTACCTACAGCACCTTTTATATCATCATAAAGATTTAAATAGCGTCTTAAAAAACGAGGATTAAATTCGTTGTTCAATCCAACCATGTCATGAAAAACAAGAACTTGTCCGTCAACGCCTCCACCGGCTCCGATGCCGATCACAGGAATGGTAATTTCTTTGGCAACTTTCTCAGCAAGTTTCGCTGGGATCTTTTCAAGTACAAGAGCAAAACATCCTGCTTTTTCAAGTGCATGCGCATCTTCAACTAATTTTTTTGCTTCCAGTTCTTCTTTTGCTCTTACGTTATATGTTCCGAATTTATAGATGCTTTGAGGTGTAAGTCCTAAATGTCCCATTACCGGAATTCCGGCAGTTAATATACGTTGTATCGATTCTGTTACTTCCGATCCTCCTTCTAATTTTACAGCGTGTGCCCCACTTTCTTTCATGATCCGGATGGCTGTATTCAACGCTTCTTTAGAATTTCCTTGGTAGGAACCAAAGGGAAGATCTACTACAATTAAAGCACGGTCAACAGCTCGGACAACAGAGGATGCATGGTAGATCATCTGATCTAATGTGATCGGCAACGTAGTTTCATGTCCGGCCATTACATTGGAAGCAGAATCACCCACTAGGATCACATCAATTCCTGCATGGTCAACTATTTTAGCCATCGTGTAATCATATGCCGTAAGCATTGATATTTTTTCACCACTGCTTTTCATTTCCTGCAAAACATGCGTGGTTACCTTTTTCACTTCTTTATGTATCGACATAGTCTTAAAATTGAATTTTTCTTCAATGAGGTTCCAAAATTACAAATTGTTTTCGGGATTCCGTTTTTTCCGTTTTTTAGCCGTTTATTGATGAAATACTACCGTCTGAAAAATTGTTGGTTTTTAACCGAATTAATTGATACTTTTGTTTCTCAACATTATAAAAATGAATCGTTTGAAAAGGAATATATTTTGCTTATTAATAGCCGGAACATTGTTATTCTCTGGTTGCAGCACAGATTTAGATGTAATAGGAGATTATAAAGAAACAATGGTTGTTTACGGTTTGTTGGATCAGGCTCAGGATACACAATATGTGAAGGTGAATAAGGCTTTTTTAGGTGAGGGAAATGCATTTGGATATGCTCAGATAAAGGATTCTACTCAATATGTAAATGCTCTTTCCGTTGAAATCAGACGTTTGAAAAATGGTACACAATTAGGTCCCACAATTTACCTCACTCCAACCAATAAGCCAAAGGATACTGGAATCTTTTATTCCGGAGATCAAACAAACGCCATTTATTCGTTTCCGACTCCATCTGCTTCAGCAGCAAATGCATTAAAGCCGGACAGCGAATACGAATTAACTGTAAGAAACAGTGAAACAGGCACAGTGGTTACTTCAAAAACTACATTAATTACTGATATCACCGGTTTTGATACGCCAACAGCATCGGGAACAACTTTTTCGTTTGTAATTATTGGAAATTATCCAAACTATCCTTTTGTTATAAAATGGAACAGTGCTAAAAATGCAAGGTTGTACCAGATCACGTTGCGGTTAAATTATACAGATTCCTTATCCACAGGTGATACACTCAATAAATCAATAGATTATACCGTTCCCGAGTTAAGGACAGAAAATCTGGATGGATCTCAAACGTTTACAGTAACATTAAAAGGAAAAGATTTTTACCGTTATATTGGTAATTCACTTGCAGATTATAGTGGATTAGTTCAACGTAAAGCGGGTAAGGTGGAGCTACTTTTAGTTGCCGGATCGGATCAGTTAAGCACATATATCGATGTGAATAAGCCCTCTACTGGTATCATTCAGGAACGTCCAGAATATACTAACATCACCAATGGTTTGGGTTTATTTTCTTCCCGTCTGAACAGAGCACCTGTTTCTCGTCCCTTAGATCCGACTTCTTGGGATTCATTGGCTTGCGGACAATACACCAAAAACCTTAAGTTTGTAAATTCCATAGGCACACATCCTTGTTTCTAAACTGCCTCTTTGTCATAAATATAAGTGCCTTTTCACAAAAAGGCACTTTTTTTATGTCATAATTTCCCCTTATTTCCATTGGCATAATGATTGAAAACAGCATTATCGTTAAATATTTTAAAAAGTAACAAATAAATCTAAATAATTATGAGTAAAATAATTGGTATCGACTTAGGAACAACAAACTCTTGTGTTTCTGTAATGGAAGGTAATGAGCCTGTTGTAATTCCAAACAGCGAAGGTAAAAGAACAACTCCTTCAATTGTGGCATTTGTTGATGGCGGAGAACGTAAAGTTGGTGACCCTGCAAAACGTCAGGCAATCACAAATCCTACAAAAACGATCTATTCGATCAAACGTTTTATGGGGCACACATTTGATGAAGTTTCAAAAGAAGCGACTCGTGTACCTTATAAAGTAGTAAAAGGTGAAAACAACACTCCACGTGTGGAGATTGATGATAGAAAATATACTGCTCAGGAGATCTCTGCGATCATACTTCAGAAAATGAAGAAAACTGCTGAGGATTATTTGGGGCATGAAGTTACTGACGCGGTAATTACTGTTCCTGCTTATTTTAATGATGCACAGCGTCAGGCAACTAAAGAAGCCGGTGAAATTGCTGGATTAAAAGTAAAACGTATCATAAATGAACCTACTGCTGCTGCCTTAGCTTATGGCCTTGACAAAAGAGGTAAGGAAATGAAAATTGTTGTGTTTGATTGTGGTGGTGGTACGCATGACGTTTCTGTTCTAGAGTTGGGTGATGGTGTATTTGAGGTTAAATCTACCGATGGTGATACGCACTTAGGTGGTGATGATTTTGACCATAAGATCATCGATTGGTTGGTTTCAGAATTTAAATCAGAAAATGGCGGATTAGATCTTTCAAAAGATCCAATGGCTTTGCAACGTTTGAAAGAAGCAGCTGAAAAAGCGAAAATCGAA